>NZ_RAWG01000500.1 GCF_003611735.1 Corallococcus sicarius
AGATGTGTATCAGAGACAGGGCAAGGGGACGGCACGGTGTGGGGATGTCGCAGCCGGAGCCCAGACGGGCGCCAGCGGCGTGGTGGGGACTGCACGGGGAAGCAGATGGCGAGCGCCGCGCGACGCTTACGGCCGGAGCGCGGGCACACTTCGGGCCCGAAGGTCGGGGCCTAGGCTCTCGGAGGCTGGAAGATGTCGGAAACGAGGGCCGAGACCACCGGCTCCACCGTCACGACAACGACCGGTTCGCGAAGCGCCGCGACCCACTGCACGACCAGGGTGTGCGGCACCGCGGCGGCGCGCACCGGGCAGCACACGCAGGCCGCGCACAGCGGCGAGCAGTCGGTGCAGTTCGCGCTCTCCTCGTCCGCGCACTCACCATGCTCTTCCGCCGCGTAGGCGAGCGTCTGGAAGACGCCACCCGTCGTGAGGGCGAGGAGCACGGCAAGGATGCGGAGCAGGTGCAGCATGCGGAGGGCCCATCCTAGCGACAGGCACACACGCCGAGTCAACGCCCGCGCAAGTCCGGTTCCGAAGCCTCTCTCACCAGCCGCTCGAGCAGGCGCCGCATCGCCGCGGAGTTCCAGTCACGCGGTCCGTTGAAGCGCGCCACCACCTGGTCTCCGACGACGAGGAAGCTCGCCGGCAGGGCATCCACTCCGAAGCGTTCCGCCTGGACGTGGCCCTCGTCGAGTCGCAGGTGCAACCCGGGGTCGGCAGGCGAACCGAGGTGGCGCTCCGCGTCCCCGAGGCGCTGGTCATGGCTGTAGGTGACCACCGCGACGCCGTCAGGCGGCCTGCGGGCAAGGTCCCGCAGCGACGGGGCCTCCGTGACGCAAGGAGGGCACCAGGCGGCCCAGAACACGACGAGGTGGGCGCGGGCCCGCGGGGCTTCCTCCAGCCGGGGCGCGTCTGCTTGGACTCGGATGTAGGGCGGTGGCGCGGAGCGCGCGCAGCCCTGCGCCAGGATGACCCACACGATGGCCGCCCACCCGAGCCGCATGGAGAGCGTGGATATCGCGCGGAGTGCTCTCATGGAAAGCACAGCAACCACGGCACGGGGCCGCGCTTGGGGAGAGGGAGGGAGGTGGGGCCGGAAACCCGAGTCGTCCTCGTGACTTCCGGCCCCATTCCAGTTGTCCCCGACGGGATTCGAACCCGCAAGCAGGGAGGTAGGAAACCTCAGGCAGGACGCGCAGTTACCCGCCACTGGCTGGGACGGCTGCCTCTTCCGGTCAGGCTTCATCGTCCGGCAGGAGCGTCCGAAGCAGCTCGTCATCGGGACCGAGCGGACGCCAACCGGCCGGGGGTGGATTGGCGAGGAGTGCGCCGCTAGCACTCCTTACACGCTCCACCAGGGGTTCCGGGGTGTATGCCGACCATTGGCCGAGTGCTATCGCGACCTCCAGGCGGGCATCATCATCCAGCACCGCTGGCCAGCCGTTGGGGAGGACATCCGACAGTTCGCGAACAAGCTGTCCGCGAGTCAATCGAGTGAGCTTCTTGCTGCGCTCAGCCTCAGCGACCAACCCTTTGAACACCTGGACGCCGGCAACGTCGTCCGGGCCAAGCTCCTCTGCAAGAGCGACCAGTGATGTCGTGGGGCGATCTTCAGCAAAGGCGGTGACCGAGTCGTACCCCCGCTCACGGATGCGCTCATACAGGCGGGCAATCCAATTCCCCTCCCACGAGCGTCCATCGGTCATCGGCTTCTCCCGGGAGTGAAGTTCATTGGAATATCGTAGGCCTTCATATTCTTACCGACGATCTTGAGGATCGCATCTCGCGTCAACGGCCTCCCGGCGCTGACCTCAGCATCTTGGAGCGCGCGCATGATCCTTCTGTTCCACCCGTCGGGCCACATGCGCCCCAGCTTCCAGTTCCCCCCTCCGTGAATCGCCTCGTGGTGGGCCTGCTCCAGGCGGACACAGAACTGGTCGATGTCCATGTCGCCCTTGAAGCCGCGCTGCTCGAACCACTCGCGGTGCTCCTTCGGCAGGACGTGGTGCTTGGGGGCCTCGGACATGCCCGCCCCCGCCTTTCCCGTGACGTGCATGCCGCGCACCTCGGGACTGTCCCCCAGCGCCTCTCGCACGGCCTCGGGCAAGTCCTGATGCGCCTGGGCCATCGTGACCTGTCCGCCCTGAATGAGAACGGCCGCGCCGACGGCAGGCACGGAGATGATGCCCGCCTGCACCAGCCTTCGCATCATCTCCACCCACTCGGCGGAGACCACCAGCCGCGAGCCCACCATGACGCCGCCTGAACCCATTGCCAGTCCAACGCCGAGCGCCGCAGGGGCCGAGGGCGGCACGCGTGGCAGGGCCATCTTCATCGTGGAGATCATCGTGACCATCTCCACCGCTTGCATCGCCGCGATGACCTGCCCGCCAAGCTTCAGGGGCTCGCGGGTCTCCCGTTGGAGCGTGTCGAATTCACGCGTCAGCCTCCCCATCAGTTCGGGCATCGCGGTAGTGGCTGCCTCCACCCGCTCCGGGTCCAGTGAGGCGAGGTCCGTCAGCGTGGGCTCCATCAGCCCCTGCACGCGATGAAGGTCCGTGAAGAGCTTCTCAACGCTGCACATCGGGCAGTTTCGGAGAATGGCGTTAGCGAGTTGGAGGAAGTCCACCCAGGTGGCCAAGAGGAGAGTCCCGAACTGAGCCGCCTGGAGTTTCGGCCCCGTCATGCGAAGCAGGCCCAGCTCCATGTCCGTGTCGCCGACTTTCGAGGCCGCTTCCGTCAACGCGGTGGCGCTCCCAAGCGCGCCATGAAGCCACGTCACCTGCTTGGAGCCCTGGTCGAGGTAGCGCGTGAAGACGCCGGTGAGGCTGAAGCCCCAGAGGTCCGGAGGATGGGCCGCCAGCTTGCTGAACGCGGCCTCGACGCGGGTCAGGGAGCCCTTCACGTCTTTCGTCGCGTCGAGGACTGCCTGCCGCGTCGATGCAGCGCTCCGGGCCCCGCCCCCGACAGCGCCGTCTCCCACGGCGGTCACGTCGTCACGCGGCTGCTGGCGGCGCAGGAGCCGTTGCTCAGACCCGGAGAGGACGCGTGGGAGAGCGTTCCATGCGCGCGGGGGCTCGTCGTTCGGATCTGCCACCCACGCGGGCGAGGCGTCCTCTCGTGGCGCAAAGCTCAAGCTTCGGCCACGTCCAGGCACTTGCGGCACAGAGGCGCATCCCGTGGCCATCAGCACCATGGCCAGCAGCAGGGTGTCAGCGCGCATTGTCCACCCCCAGGCCCACCGAGGCGAAGGCCCCCGGCCGCAGCGTCCCCTCCGGCGCGGGGAAGAGCAGCGTGCCGCCCGTCCCCATCGCGTAGAGCTTCCCGCCCAGCAATCGCCAGCGCGCTTCCGCCGCGCCCAGGTAGCGCGCCCCAGGCTGGCCCAGGCCCACGCCCAGGCCCTTCAATGCGACTTCCAAGAAGCGGTCAAAGAGCTGCACCGCCACGCGCCCGTCCACGTCGAAGCGGCCCCAGTTGAAGGCCTCCACCCCCAGCGACAGCTTCAGGTGCTTGGAGAGGCCGCCGTAGCGGACCGCGTCCCAGCCCACCTCCGCCTCGCCATAGGCGGAAGTCCCGTCCGGGAAGTGGGCCTCCGTCAGTGGCACTCCCTCCGGCCCCACCGCGTTGAAGCGCGCCAGCTCGTAGTCCGGGCCGAAGTATCCCTGTCGGAAGCCACCATGCTGCCTGCGCACCTCCAACCGCAGCCGCATGTCCAGCGTGGATGTCGCCGCATCCGCGCCCGCGCCCACCACTGCCCCCCATGCGCCGCCCGCACCGGGCCGTCCTCCCCAACCGGCAAGCAGGTGGGCCTCGAAGCCCGGCCGCACCACCACCACGGCGGTTGCGTCCAGGTGCGCCAGCGTCACCGGAGGCGCGTCTCCTCCAGCCTTCCCCCAGTCATGCACCGCCGACAGTGCCAGCGTGTAGCGGCCCTGCGCGCGGGGCTGGCCGAAGAGGACGTGTTCCAGGTCCAGCGCGACTTCCGCTCCCATGAGGCGCGCGCCCAGGACGTCTGAGGCGAACGCCTGCGTATAGAGAGGCCCCAGCGTGCCCGTGAGGAAGCCGCCCGCTGGGTGGTAGTCGGGATTGCTCCGGTTGGAGTAGCGCCGCACGAGGTGCGCGGACAGCAGGCTGTAGGACTCCAGCACGCCAAACCAGACGCCCACGGGCGCGTCGTTCGAGCCCAGCTTGAGGCCGCGCACCACCTGCCCGAAGTCCGAGAGGCTGTCCCAGTCCTCGCGTCGCACGAAGCCCGCGGCCCCTCCACCACCCCAGAGGCGCAACCGCACGGGCGTGCCCAGGTTGAGGCCGAACTCCGCGCCTCCGTCGAGAATGAGAGTCGACCAAGCGAACAAAGGCGATAGACACAGGGCCAGGGTTGAAGCCGCCCGCCAGCGTGCCGACCGTGGGCATCACGGGGCTGCTGGCACTCGTGCGCTGGTGGAGGGGGCGAGATGGGGGG
>NZ_RAWG01000501.1 GCF_003611735.1 Corallococcus sicarius
CCTCAACAGGGCCCCATCCCTCTGATGCGCCGGGGGACGTTCGGGGCGAGGCCGGTCCAGCAGGTCCTCAAGGGGAAGGAGGCAATGTATCACGCGTGAGACACCGCCCCGAACGTCCCCCGGCGCATCAGAGGGATGGGGCCCTGTTGAGGGGGAGGGAGGGTGCAGAGGGGCCGAGGAGGGCCGCTGACGGGGCCGCCCGAGCGATGCTCCCGGCGCACCTGCTTGAGGGACCCAAAATGGCCGCGGTTTGGCGCCTGGAGCGAAGACGCCGTGGAACCTCGTGAGGTTTGCCCGAGGCACCAGGCACCAGGGACGCCAGGCGACGCAGCAACTCCAACCCGGTGAAGAGGAGGTGCGTGGTGCCGTCCGGCAGCGGGCGCTTCATCCGATAGGCGATGCGGCCGTCCTCCGCTCGTGACAGCCGCTCCAGCGCCAGCGCAGCCGTTGCGGCAGGCAGTGCGCCTGGTACGCCTGCAGCGCGTCCTCAGGCCCTTGCGCGGGCAGGGCCCCTCTTTTCTCCAGCAGGCGCAGCACCCGGCGACGCAACGCATCTGGGAGAGAGCACGCCCGGCTCCCGAGGGAAAAGCCGACAGGGCCCGGTCGCTCCAGGCAGATGCCCTGTCCACTCCGCATGTCCGGCATGGTAGGAGCAGGTGCTGTCTGGCCGAGGCTACCGAGGACGTGACGCCATGTGGGTCGAGCGCCTGCTGATTGAGAACATCCGCAGCTTCGAACGGCAGGACATCTCCTTCTCCCAACACCGGAACGGGCCGTATCGTTGGGTGACACTCCTGGGCGAGAACGGGGGCGGCAAGAGCACCCTGCTGCAGGCGCTCGGCCTGCTCCTGGCGGGCCCCGAGGGAGCCCAGACGCTGCTGCCCCGCCCCGTGGGTTGGGTGCGGGACGAGTCGACTCCAGGCCAGCTCCAGATTCGTGTTCGCGAAGGAGACCGGGACCCGGGACGGCTCGGCAAGAAGACGGCGCCCAGGTCGTTCACCTACGGCTTGAATGTGACGGGCCGGGAGCGGCTCGTCATCAAGAAGCAGGTCTACACGGAGCCCACCCTCGTGGAGGAACCGTCGCGAGCGCTGTCATGGCTCCGCGACATCGCCTTTCCTTCACAAGGCGCGGGCTGGTTCGCCGCCGGCTATGGCGCCTTCCGCAGGCTGACGCGCTCCAGCCAGCTCCTGGTGCCTTCACTGGAGCCGCAAGCCCGCTACACGAACTTCATCACCCAGTTCAACGAGGACGAGCCGCTCGCCACCTTCGAGCGCTGGGTCGTCTACCTCGACTACATCATCGCGAAGCATCCCCAGAGCGCCCGCCAACACCGGCGACAGCTCGACCAGGGAATTGCTGCCATCAACCGCATGCTCCCCGAGGGCACCCGCTTCGACAGCGTCTCCGGCGAGGGACGCATCCTGTTTGACGTACAGGGACGCAAGGTCTCCACGCTCGCGATGAGCGACGGCTACCGGAGCGTGCTGGCGCTGGCGGGGGACCTCGTGTGGCGGCTCATCCAAGCGTTTCCTGGAAGCGCCAATCCCTTGCAGGAGCAGGGCGTGGCGCTCATCGACGAACTCGACATCCACCTGCATCCTCGCTGGCAGCGGCACATCGCCGGCTGGCTGCGGGAGCAGTTCCCGGGGCTCCAGTTCATCGTCGCCACGCACAGCCCCTTCGTCGCCGCGGGCGCTGGAGAGGACGCGCTGACGCTCCGGCTGATGCTGGAGAACGGCGCCACCCACGTGGAGAAGGTCGAGACGCCTGCCGCCCTCAGCGTGGACCGCATCCTCCAGAGCGAGGCCTTCGGCCAGCTCTCTCCCTACTCGCCAGAGACCACGGAACGCATCGAGCGCTACGACGCGCTCGCGCGAAAGAGCCGGAAGCGGAGCGCGAGCGAAGAGCGCGAGCTGGCCGAGCTGCGCGCCTTCATCCAGAAGGCCCGGCCCGTGGGTGGGCCGCCCGAGCCAGGCTCACTCGAAGCCAAGCTGGATGCCTATATCGAGCGGACCCTTCAGCCCGAAGGTCGTGGATGATTCGCGTCCACCGAGGCCGGGCACCGGCCGCGCTCGCACGGAACCAGAAGCAGTGGCGGAAGTCGCTCGCGCGGGCGAAGACGGCCGAGCAGCGTAAGCTGGCCCTGCGACGCTACCGGCACGACGACATCAAGAACGCGCTCGTCGCCGCCTTCCACGGCAAGTGCGCCTATTGCGAGAGCTACATCCGGCACGTCGACTACGGCCACATCGAGCACTTCCGCCCGCAGTCGAAGTACCCGGCGAAGGCCTTCGACTGGACCAACCTCCTGCTCGCCTGTGGCGTGTGCAATGGCAGCGCGCACAAGGGTGATGCATTCCCTCTCAAGGCCCACGGCGGACCGCTCATCAATCCCTGCGCGGAGGAGCCGGCGCAACACCTCTCCTTCGAGTACGACCCGGTGGCACAGCTCGCCAGCGTGCGCGGCAGGACGCCACGAGGGCAGACGACGGAGACGCGGCTCGGGCTCAACCGCAACGACCTTCGCGCCTACAGGTCGAAGCAGCTGAAGAAGCTCTGGTTCATCGCCCAGCGTGCCGGGCAGGACCCGGAGGCGCGGCGCCTGCTGGAGGAGGCGGCCTCCCCTTCCGAGCCCTTCTCCGCCTTCGCAGCGGCCCTGCGCGCCGCCGTGGCCTCTTCTTCCCAAGCAGATCAGGATTGAGGGAGCGCCCGGCCAAGGCCCTTGAATCCACCGCGACCAGGTGAGACAACCTCGCGGGACTCCTCGGGTTTGTTTCACGGCGCGGCGCGTAGAACCTGAATCACCGTTCAGGTCGTCACGGCGGGACTGGCGCCCATTCGCAACGGGTTGACGCCGGTAATTACCAAGAAATGAGACTCAATCCGTTCCTACTTCTGCGCCGCGTCTGTCCCCCCCCCCCCGCGGCTAGAGGGGAACGCATGATTTCGCTCGCTTTGCCCATGAGCCTGTTCTGGAGGAGGGTCGCGACGTACCTGCGCGTCCTGTTGACGCAGGTGATCTACATGACCCCGGTCTTCTGGTTCATGGAGCTGGCCCAGAACGTGGCCTGGCGGCAGGTGAATGGAGACTGGGGTTGGGTGTTCCCCGAGTCCCCGTACCACTGGTTCTCCTTCGGCAGCCTCATCCTCTGGGCCGGCTGCGTGAGCCTGCTCTGGAGCCTGCACTTCTTCTGGTTCTACCCGCGCCGCGTGAAGGTGTGGACGCGGCTGGCCATCGCCACCGTCGTCACCTGGGCCGGTGAGTGGTTCGGCGGGTACGTGGCGGCCAACGTCTTCGGCCACCCGCTTCAAGTGTGGCCTGGCTCGCCGCTCGTCTACGTCCACTACAGCGCCATCTTCTTCTGGCTGAGCAACTGCATCGTCTACCACCTGCTCACCGTCAACGTGGTGGACCTCACCCCCGCCTACGACGCGCCGCCCGACGAGGCCCCCGCCGCGCAGACGGCCTGAGCCTCCCGGACACGCCTGAAAGCCCATGGGCTGCTCCCGGACCTGCCCCCAGGTCCGCGGGCGGCCCGTGACGTTTCTCAGGGCCGGTTGACCGCTTCCCGGCACATCCCTATCGTCAACCGGATGGTTTAACGTCAGGAAGAGCGGCTGGATGCCGTGTTCCATGCGCTCGCGGACCCGACGCGGCGGAAGATGCTGCACAGCCTCGCCGGGGGTGAGTGGAGCATCGGCGAGCTGACGGCGCCGTTCCGCATGTCCTTCGCGGGTGCGTCCAAGCACGTGAAGGTGCTGGAGCGCGCAGGGCTGGTACACCGGACGGTGGAGGGACGCACGCACCGCTGCCGACTCGCGCCGGAGCCCCTTGCGGGAGCGCTGGACTGGCTGCGCTTCTACGAGCGGTTCTGGACCGACAGCCTGGATGCGCTCGAGCGCAAGCTGCGCAAGCCCGCCTCCCCTCGCAAGCACGGAGCCTCCCATGAGTGAGCACGGCGGCGTCGTCACCGACATGATTCGCTTCGAGCGCATCCTTCCCGGCCCCATCGAGCGCGTCTGGGAGTACCTCACGGTGCCCGAACTGCGCGGCCGGTGGCTGGCGTCCGGGCCGATGGAGCTGCGTGTGGGAGGGCGGGTGGAGTTGCGGTTCCTCCACTCCTCGCTGTCGTCCCACTTCGAGCCGACGCCCGCCCGCGCGGCTCCAGCAGTTCGAGAACGGGTGCAGCCTGCACGGCAGCGTCACCCGCTGCGAGCCGCCGCGCCTGTTGAGCTACACGTGGAGCGAGGATGGCGAGGTGACCTTCGCCCTGACGGCTCGGGGAGAGGACGTCCAGCTCGTACTCACGCACCGGCGGCTGGAGCGCAAGCAGCTCGTCAGCGTCGCCAGCGGCTGGCACACCCACCTGGGCATCCTCGGGGGCCGGCTCCGGGGCGCGGAGCCCGCGGGGTTCTGGTCCACGCACGCGCGGATGGAAGCGGAGTACACCGCGCGGCTCGCGGAGGGCTGAGGGCCTACTTCCGGCGGCGGCTCCCTCCCGGGCGCGGCACAGTGACGCCACTGAGGGGGAGGG
>NZ_RAWG01000502.1 GCF_003611735.1 Corallococcus sicarius
GGCTACACTCCGGGGCAGAATGTCCGCCTCGCAGGTCGCCGAAGCGCTGTATGCCGCCCACAAGTCCCGCGCCACCGGCCGGCTGACGCTGCATGCCGGAGGGCGTGAGTCCGCGCTCTGGCTGCGCGAGGGCGACCTCGTGGGCGCGAGGCTGGGCTTCGGCTACCAGAGTCCGGCGCAGGCGCTCTTCCAGAACGGGCTGTTGGGCGTGGACGCCCTGGATGCCCTGTGGGCGCGGGGTGGGGCGGGGGCGCCGGACGAGGAGTTGCTGGAGGACAGCGGGCTGAAGCCGGCGGTGGTGCACGAGCAGCAGGTGCTCGCGCAGGTGCGGCGCTTGAGCGAGCTGGCGGAGCGCGCGGACTTCGCGGCGGAGGCGGTGGAGGCGGCGAGGGACTTCGCGCCCATCGCGGGTGTGAGGGTGGTGCGAGCGGCGCTGGAGCCGACCCCGAGCGAGGCGGTGCCCGCGAGGGTGTACCGGTGTCCGGAGGTGGCCGCCTGCGAGCCGTGGCTGACGGATGCGTCCGAGCGGCAGCTCCTGGAGACGTTGGGGGCGTTCCGGCAGCCGGAGGCGCTGACGGGGGCACAGCAGGCGCTCTTGCGCGTGCTGGAGCGCGAGGGCCGCATCGAGGCCCTGTCGGTGGAGGACTGGGAGGAGCGCGAGCGGCTGCGGCGCGAGGAGGAGCTGCGGCAGGCGGAGGAGGAGGCCTGGGGCATCGAGGAGGCGCGCCGGCGCGAGGAGGCGGAGCGGCGGGCGGAAGAGGCGCGGCTGGCGGAACTCGCGCGCATCGAGGCGGAGCGGGTGGCGGAGCTCGCGCGCATCGAGGCGGAGCGGGTGGCGGAGGAGGCCCGGCTCGCGGAAGAGGCGCGGCTGGCGGAGCTTGCGCGCATCGAGGCGGAGCGGGTGGCGGAGGAGGCTCGGCTTCAGGCGATTGAGGAAGCACGGCTGGCGGAGGAGGCCCGGCTTCGAGCGATTGAAGAGGCTCGGCTGGCGGAGGAGGCTCGGCTGGCGGAGGAGGCTCGGCTGGCGGAGGAGGCTCGGCTCGCGGAAGAGGCGCGGCTGGCGGAGGAGGCTCGGCTCGCTGAAGAGGCCCGGCTCGCGGAAGAGGCCCGGCTCGCTGAAGAGGCCCGGCTCGCTGAAGAGGCTCGGCTCGCTGAAGAGGCTCGTCTGGCTGAAGAGGCTCGGCTCGCGGAAGAGGCTCGATTCGCTGAAGAGGCCCGGCTCGCTGAAGAGGCGCGGCTGGCGGAAGAGGCCCGGCTCGCTGAAGAGGCCCGGCTCGCTGAAGAGGCCCGGCTCGCTGAAGAGGCCCGGCTCGCTGAAGAGGCCCGGCTCGCTGAAGAGGCCCGACTCGCTGAAGAGGCCCGACTCGCTGAAGAGGCTCGACTCGCTGAAGAGGCCCGGCTTCGCGCCGAGGAGGAGGCCCGTCTTGCAGAAGAGGCCCGGATCGCTGAGGAGGTCCGCCTCGCAGAGGAGGCTCGGCTCGTAGAGGAGGCTCGGCTCGTAGAGGAGGCTCGGCTTGCAGAGGAGGCTCGGCTCGCTGAGGAGGCGCGTCTTCGTGCTGAAGAAGAGGCCCGCCTCGCTGAGGAGGCGCGTCTTCGTGCCGAGGAAGAAGCACGACTGGCCGAAGAGGCTCGGCTCGCGGAAGAGGCTCGATTCGCTGAAGAGGCCCGCCTCGCTGAAGAGGCCCGCCTCGCTGAGGAGGCCCGCCTCGCTGAGGAGGCGCGTCTTCGTGCCGAGGAAGAAGCACGACTGGCCGAAGAGGCTCGGCTCGCGGAAGAGGCTCGACTCGCGGAAGAGGCTCGGCTCGCGGAAGAGGCTCGGCTCGCGGAAGAGGCTCGGCTCGCGGAAGAGGCTCGACTTCGCGCTGCGGAGGAGGCCCGACTTGCCGAAGCCGCGTGGCTCGTGGAGGAAGCCCGTCTTCGTGCCGAGGAAGAGGCGCGCGTAGCCGAAGAGGCTCGCCTCGCGGAGGAAGAACGGCTTCGTGCTGAGGAAGAAGCCTGGCTCGCGGAAGAAGCTCGGCTTCGTGAAGCGGAAGAGGCTCGGCTCGCAGAGGAAGCCCGGTTCCGTGCGGAGGAAGCCGCCCGCATCGCCGAAGAGATCCGGCTCGCTGAGGAGGCTCAACTTCGCGCGGAGGAAGAGCGGCTTCGCGAGGAGGCTGAGGAAGAAGCCCGCCTCGCCGAAGAGGCCCAGCTTCGTGCCGAGGAAGAGGCTCGCCTCGCCGAAGAAGCGCGGCTTCGTGCCGAGGAGGAGGCTCGGTTCGCAGAGGAAGCCCGCCTCGCCGAAGAGGCTCGGCTTCGTGCTGAAGAAGACGCCCGCCTCGCTGAAGAGGCTCGCCTTGCTGATGAGGCCCGGCTTGCAGAAGAGGCTCGGCGTCGTGCTGAAGAAGAGACTCGGCGTCGTGCTGAAGAAGAGACTCGGCTCGCTGAGGAGGCTCGGCTCGCGGAAGAGGCCCGCCTCGCTGAAGAGATCCGCCTCGCTGAAGAAGCTCGTCTTCGTGCTGAGGAAGAGGCGCGCCTGGCCGAAGAGGCGCGCTTGGCCGAAGAGGCCCGACTTCGTGCGGAAGAAATGGCCCGCCTCGCTGAGGAGGCGCGTCTCGCGGAAGAAGCTCGCCTTCGTGCCGAGGAAGAAGCACGACTGGCCGAAGAGGCGCGGCTTGAGGAGGAGGCTCGTCTCGCAGAGGAGGCCCGGCTTCGCGCTGAGGAAGCGGCTCGTCTCGCTGAAGAAGCCCGACTCGCAGATGAGGCTCGGCTTCGCGCGGCGGAGGAAGCTCGACTGGCCGAAGAGGCTCGGCTTCGCGCGGCGGAGGAAGCTCGACTCGCTGAAGAGGCGCGGCTCGCGGAAGAGGCTCGATTCGCTGAAGAGGCCCGTCTCGCTGAAGAGGCCCGCCTCGCTGAGGAGGCGCGTCTTCGTGCCGAGGAAGAAGCACGACTGGCCGAAGAGGCTCGACTCGCCGAAGAGGCTCGACTCGCCGAAGAGGCTCGGCTCGCAGAGGAAGCTCGGCTCGCAGAAGAGGCGCGTCTTCGTGCAGAGGAAGAGGCTCGGCTCGCAGAGGAAGCTCGGCTCGCAGAGGAAGCTCGGCTCGCGGAAGAGGCTCGGCTCGCTGAAGAGGCCCGACTCGCAGAAGCGGCGCGCCAGGCCGAAGAAGTGCGGCTTCGTGCCGAGGAGGAGGCCCGCCTCGCTGAGGAGGCTCGGCTTCGTGCCGAGGAAGAAGCACGACTGGCCGAAGAGGCCCGCCTCGCTGAAGAGGCCCGCCTCGCTGAAGAGGCTCGGCTCGCTGAAGAGGCCCGCCTCGCCGAAGAAGCCCGACTCGCCGAAGAGGCTCGGCTTCGCGCTGAGGAAGAGGCTCGCCTCGCCGAAGAAGTGCGGCTTCGTGCCGAGGAGGAGGCTCGGTTCGCAGAGGAAGCCCGCCTCGCCGAAGAGGCGCGCTTGGCCGAAGAGGCTCGGCTCGCGGAGGAGGCTCGGCTCGCTGAGGAGGCTCGACTCGCTGAAGAGGAGCGGCTTCGGGCGATTGAAGAAGCTCGGCTCGCGGAAGAGGCTCGACTTGCGGAAGAGGCTCGGCTTCGCGCTGAGGAAGAGGCTCGCCTCGCTGAGAAGGAGCGGCTTCGGGCGATTGAAGAAGCTCGGCTCGCGGAAGAGGCTCGACTTGCGGAGGAGGCTCGGCTTCGTGCAGAGGAAGAGGCCCGCCTCGCGGAGGAGGCTCGGCTCGCAGAGGAGGCTCGGCTCGCAGAGGAAGCTCGGCTCGCAGAGGAGGCTCGGCTCGCGGAGGAGGCCCGGCTTCGCGCGGAGGAGGCCGCCCGCCTCGCGGAAGAGATCCGTCTCGCAGAGGAGGCCCGCCTCGCGGAAGAGATCCGTCTCGCAGAGGAGGCCCGCCTCGCGGAAGAGATCCGTCTCGCCGAAGAGGCCCGGCTTCGCGCGGAGGAGGAGGCCCGACTCGCTGAAGAGATCCGCCTCGCGGAGGAGGCGCGTCTTCGTGCCGAAGAAGAAGCGCGCGTAGCCGAAGAGGCTCGCATCCAGGAAGCAGCGCGACTGGCGGAGGAAGAGCGGCTTCGCCTCGCCGAAGAAGCCCGCCTCGCCGAAGAGGCTCGGCTCGAAGAAGAGGCCCGCCTCGCGGAAGCGGCTCGACTGGCCGAAGAGGCCCGCCGCGCGGAAGAAGCCCGGTTGCGCGCAGCGGAAGAGGCCCGCCTCGCTGAGGAAGCCCGGCTCCGTGCGGAGGAAGCCGCCCGCATCGCCGAAGAGATCCGCCTCGCGGAAGAGGCCCAGCTTCGTGAGGAAGAAGCCCGCCTCGCCGAAGAGGCCCGTCTCCTCGCCGAAGCGGAAGCCGAAATCCAACGCGCCGAAGAGGCCCGGCTCGCGGAAGAAGCCCGTCAGGCCGAACTCCAGCGTCTCGCCGAACAGGCCCGCGCCGCCGAAGCCGCCCGCCTCGCCGAACAGGCCCGCGCCGCCGAAGCCCTGCGCCAGGCCGAACAGGCCCGCCGTTCGGCCTGGCGCAGGGCTTCGGCGGCGCGGGCC
>NZ_RAWG01000503.1 GCF_003611735.1 Corallococcus sicarius
GGCGGCGTCGGCAGCGTCAGATGTGTATAAGGGACAGCTCCAGGCGTCCCATGACGCGGTGGGCAGCAAGGCGGTGAAAATTCATGCACGTCGGATGTTTTTCGCTCCACACGACTCAATAGACGGGCAGCACCGCCGATCTTGAGAATTCCGCCTCCTTCCCGTGTTCGATGCGAGGGGGGAACGGTACGCCGGGCCGTCAGGCCGTTGGGGGGATGACGGTTGGGGGCCCGCCTGGACGGCTGCTCTCGCAAGAAGGTTTGAGCGCCCGCATCCACCCGGAATCACGCGCTTTGGCATGCCTGGGGAAGTGGCGGGCGGCAGGGCCCCGGCTCCCTGATGCCCCAGCAGGCGTCCCGGGGAGCGCGCGAGCGGCAGGGGGTTGGCAGGCGAGGACGTGCGGGAAGGAGTTTCCCGCGCCGCGTGTCCCATCCGCCCAACCCGGACCGAAAGGAACTCCTGTTTGAAGCAACTCCTTCGACTCGTCGCCGCGGCCTCCCTCATCATGCCGGCGCTCGCATCTGCTGGCACCCTCTGGAAGGGCGACTTCGAGACCGGCAACACGTCCCAGTGGACCCGGGAACAGAGCGTTGCCTCCAGCCGTCTGCAGGTCGTGACGGACGTGGTGCGTGATGGCAGGTACGCCCTCAAGGCCACGGTGAAGCAGGGCGATGATCCCATCAACGCCAGCGGCAACCGCAACGAGCTGCTGTACGTGACCCACGAGACGCAGGGGAAGGAGTACTTCTACAAGTGGAGCACCCTGTTCCCGAACAACTACCCCGTCCATGACTCCTGGCAGGTCATCACGCAGTGGCACCAGGAAGGCTGCTGTGGTTCGCCGCCGCTGGAGTTCTTCGTGCGCGGGGACAAGATCAACCTGCGCGTGGGCGGCAACACCATGCCCGTGCTGTGGCAGACGTCCATCAACAAGGGCAACTGGCACGACTTCGTCCTGCACGTGAAGTGGTCGGCGGACAAGAAGGTCGGCTTCGTGGAGCTGTACCACAACGGCAAGCTGGCGCTGCCGCGCACCTACGGGGCCAACCAGTTCGGCAAGGAGCTGAACTACCTGAAGATGGGCCTGTACCGCGACGACGCCATCAAGCCCGAAGGCTCCATCTACCATGACGGCTTCACCATGGCCTCCACGCTGGAGGACGTGATGCCCCCCGCGCCCGCGCCGGTCCCCGAGCCCGTGCCGGACACCACCACCCAGGAGCCGGACACGTCGGGTGACACCACCCCGCCTCCGGTGGCCGAAGCCCCCACGACCCCCGACGCGCCCACCACGCTGCCCAACATCGGCGGCCAGGCGCCCACGGGCACCACCACGCCCATCTCCAACAACCCCAACGGGCTGCCCGGAGATGAGTCCCTCGGCGGGCCCGGCGGTGGCTGCAGCGCGTCCGGCACGTCCGGCACCCTGCCCTTCGCGGCCGCACTGCTGATGCTGGGCGCCGCCACGCTGCGCCGTCGTCGGGCCCCCGCCCACGCCCGCAGCCCGTCCTCGAAGCGCTAGGACAGCGCTGACTTTTCCCTGCATCCGAAGCAAGTCCCAGGCCCGGTGCGCTCGTACAGCGCGCCGGGCCTTCCTCTTTCCAGGGACTTTCTTCGACGACACAAATATGTCGGACAATTAAAGCATTCCTTGAATTGATTGACCTTCAGGGCTCATCTGGGCTTGCCTTCCTGCCTCCCCGCAGCACGAAAGGCAGGACCCGATGAAGCGGACCTTTGGTCTGTTCTCCACCGCGACGGCGCTGTTCGCAGGCGCCACCCTGGGTGTGATTCCCTCCGTGGCGCTGGCGGCTTCGCCGCTGGCGGACGCGGCGTTCGCGCAGGACGCGTCGCCGGAGATGCTCTCCGCGATGCAGCGGGACCTGGGCCTCACGGCGGACGGCGCGCGGCGCCGGCTGATGGCGGAGGCCGCGGCGGTGCGGGTGGAGGGCACGCTGCGCGCGGAGCTGGGCGAGCGCTTTGGCGGCGCGTGGATGAACGCGGACGGCAGCCAGCTGGTGGTGGGCGTGACGACGGACGCGGACGCGGCCCGGGTGCGTCGCGCGGGCGCGGTGCCCCAGAAGGTCGCGCGCACGCAGGCGGAGCTGGAGCGCGTGAAGGCGGAGCTGGACCGCCACAGCGCGTCCGCGGGCCGCTCGGTGCATGCGTGGTACGTGGACGTCATCACCAACAGCGTGGTGGTGCTGGCGCAGGACTCCGCGCTGACGGTGGGCACGGACTTCCTGGCGAAGGCGGGCGTGAAGTCCGACGCGGTGCGCATCGTGCCGTCGCGCGAGGAGTTCAAGCCGCTGTATGACCTGCGCGGCGGTGACGCGTACTACCCGGGCAACGCGCGCTGCTCCATCGGCTTCTCGGTGGCGGGCGGCTTCGTGACGGCGGGCCACTGCGGCGGCGCGGGCACGGGGACGAGCGGCTTCAACGGCGTGGGCCAGGGCACGGTGGCGGCGGCCAGCTGGCCCGGCAACGACTTCGGGTGGGTGCGCACCAACGGCTCCTGGGGTTCGCAGCCGTGGGTGAACAACTACGGGGGCGGCAACGTGCTGGTGTACGGGTCGCAGGAGGCGGGGCTGAACGCGTCCGTCTGTCGCTCGGGCTCCACCACCGGCTGGCGCTGTGGCGTCATCCAGGCGAAGAACGTCACGGTCAGCTACTCGGCGGGGCCCGTGTACGGCCTCACGCAGACGAACGCGTGCGCGGAGGGCGGTGACTCCGGTGGCTCGTGGCTGTCCGGCAACCAGGCGCAGGGCGTGACGTCCGGCGGCTCCGGCAACTGCTCCACCGGCGGCACCACCTTCTTCCAGCCGCTGAACCCCATCCTGGGCGCCTACGGCCTGTCGCTCACCACCACGGGCAGCGGCGGCACGGGCGGGCCCATCATCGGCCTGGCGAACAAGTGCATCGACGTGCCGAACTCCAACACGACCGACGGCACCCGCCTGCAGCTGTGGGACTGCAACGGCACCAACGCGCAGAGGTGGACCTTCATGTCGGACGGCACCGTGCGCGCCTTCGGCAAGTGCATGGACGTGGCCTGGGGCTCGAGCGCCAACGGCACCGCCATCCAGCTGGTCTCCTGCAACGGCAACCCGGCGCAGCAGTTCATCCTCTCCGGCGCCGGTGACCTGGTGAACCCCCAGGCCAACAAGTGCGTGGACGTGACGGGCGGCAACTCCGCCAGCGGCACCCCGCTGCAGCTCTGGGAGTGCAACGGCACCAGCGCGCAGAAGTGGCGCCGCTAGCAGCGCGGTGAATCTCCGGAAGGCGCGCGACGGTCAGTGCGCGCCTTCCACCTTCACCGTGGGGACAGCAAGGCCGCTCAGGTCGGCGTCCGTCGGCAGGTGTTCCAGGAGATAGACGGTGCGCAGCGTGGGGTGGCGGGCTTGGAGCGAGCGCAGGGCGCGCAGGTCGAAGGACTGCACGTCCGCGCGGTCAGCGAGCCCTCCGTCGAGGATGGCCCGGGCGACCGCATCCCCGTGCGCCGGAGCGATGGGTGTCTCCCTCGCGGCCCGCTTGAGTTCCACGTTGAAGCGCACCTGACGGGCGTTCCGGGCGCGGAGCGGATCCCGGGCCTCGTGCTCGGCGTCCGACTGGGTCTGGGCGAAGGCGAACACCTGGCCCAGCGTGGGGACGGCGTACGGATCCGCGAGGCCGGTGCGAGCGGCGAACGCGATGGCTTCGGGCGAGCGGGCGCGGTCGTGGGTCTGTTCAGGGCGGTCCTTCAGGAGCCTGTCGCAGACATAGGTGGCCTGGAGCCGGGCGACGGTGAGGGACGCGATGGGAACGGGGGCCGGGAGCGGGCTTCCATCCGCGTGGCGGCACTTCGCCGGAGAGAGGTCCGGGTCGTGGGAGAGCACGGGCACGCCGTCGGCGGTGAGGACGGTGTCCAGCTCCAGCGTGGTCATGCCGTGGTCGAGCGCGGCCTCGAAGGCGGGCAGCGTGTTCTCCGGGCGCAGGTCCCGCGCGCCCCGGTGGCCCTGCGCATCGAAGCGCTTCGCATCGATGAGGCCGTCCGCGTCCAGCAGGTCTCCGGGCGTGCCGTCCGCGTTGGCGTCGAAGTCGCGCACCGCCTGGGCGAGCAGGTCCGGCCGGTCGCTGATGATGCCGTCCACGCCGCGCTGGAGCAGGGCCCGCATCGTGGGCAGGTCGTTCACCGTCCACACGACGACCGGATGGCCGGCGTCGCGGAGGCGCTGCACGTCGAGGCCCTGCTCCGGGCGGAGCAGCGCCACGGAGGGCGAGCAGACAGGCGACTTCGTGCAGCCGTGGGCCCGGGCGTGCGCGCGCACGGTGTCCATCAGGCGCACCGTGGGGTCGGTCCCTGGAGTACCGGGAGCGCGACCGGGTGTGGCGCACGCGGTGGCGAGGCCCAGGACGAACAGCGCGGAGAGAGGGGCGGAGGGCACGGGGATTCCTGCCATCGGATTGCGAAAGGGGTGGCGTGGAG
>NZ_RAWG01000504.1 GCF_003611735.1 Corallococcus sicarius
GGCCAGCGGCGGGGGTCGCGCTGGGCTATCAGGGAGGAAGACTCCCCCTGGCGCGATGCCGCGCGACGGGCGCCGAAGGAACTCCCCTGTGAAGAAGCAGCCTGATTCCGCCCCGCCGCGCGCTCGCGAGGAAGACGCGGGCGCGAAGACGTTCCTGGAGCGCTTCCCGGTGGTGGGGATCGGGGCCTCCGCGGGCGGCCTCCCGGCCATCCTGGCCCTGCTGGAGCACCTGCCTCCGCGCACGGGGATGGCGTTCGTGTTCGTGCAGCACCTGTCCCCCCAGCACGAGAGCGCCCTGCCGGAGCTGTTGGGCCGGGGGACGGCGATGCCGGTGCTGGAGGCCTCCGAGGGGCTCACGCTCACGCCGGATCACCTCTACGTCAATCCGCCGGGCGTCAGCCTGACGCTGGAGCACGGGGCCCTGCACCTGGGCCCGCCCCAGGACTCCTCGCAGGGGCTGAGGCTCATCGACGACTTCCTGGCGTCCCTGGCGGAGCAGACACCGGGGCGGGCCATTGGCGTCATCCTGTCCGGCACGGGCTCCGACGGCACCCAGGGGCTGCGGGCCGTGCGCGAGGCGGGCGGCACCACCCTGGTCCAGGAGCCGACGTCCGCCCACTTCGACGGCATGCCCCGGAGCGCCATCGCGGCGGGCTGCGTGGATCACATCCTGCCTCCCGAGGGCATGGCGGTGACCCTCGCGCAGCTCGCCCACCTGGGCACGCTCGCGCCCCAGGTCCACGCGGCGCCGGACGCGGCCCCGGCGCTTCCGGAGGAGGGGCTGCAGCGGGTCTTCGGGTTGCTGCGCGAAGGCGTGGGCGTGGACTTCACGCACTACAAGCCCAGCACCATCCACCGACGGCTGGAGCGACGGATGCTCCTGTGCAAGGTGGAGGACCTGGACACCTATGTCCGCTACCTGGAGGCGCACCCGGAGGAGCTGGACCTGCTCCACCAGGACCTGCTCATCCACGTCACCAGTTTCTTCCGGGACGCCGCCACCTTCGAAGCACTCCAGCAGAAGGTCTTCCCGGAGCTCTTCCAGGGCCGCCCGCACGAGCTGCCCTTCCGCGTCTGGGTCCCCGGCTGCTCCACGGGCGAGGAGGTCTACTCGCTCGTCATGTGCCTGATGGAGTACCTGGGCGCCGCGGCCACGGGCCACTCCCTCCAGGTGTTCGCGACGGACGTGAGCGCGACGGCCATCGAGCAGGCCCGCGCCGCCATCTACCCGGAGGCCAGCGTCTCCGGCGTGTCGCCCGAGCGCCTGCGCCGCTTCTTCGTGAAGACGGAGGGCGGCTATCAGATCCACAAGTCGCTGCGGAACGTCTGCGTCTTCGCGCAGCAGAACCTGGTGAGCGATCCGCCCTTCTCGCGGATGGACCTCATCAGCTGCCGCAACGTCCTCATCTACCTGGGCCCGGTGCTGCAGAAGAAGATCCTGCCCGTCTTCCACTACGCCCTGCGCCCGGGTGGGTTCCTGATGCTGGGCACGTCGGAGACGGTGGGCGCTTCCGCGGACCTGTTCTCCCTGGTGGACAAGCGCAACAAGCTCTACCGGAAGAAGAACACCGCGCCCCCGCCGCACCTCACCTTCACCTATCGGGAGTCCCCGGCGGAGCGGCCCTCCAGCGCGCGGCGCAAGCTGGAGCCCGGGGCCGCGGACCTGGATGCGCAGCAGGAAGCGGACCGGCTGGTGCTCGCCCGCTACGGGCCCCCGGGCGTCATCGTCAACGAGGACCTGGAGATCCTCCACTTCCGGGGCCACACCGGGCCCTACCTCGAACCGCTCCCGGGGGTCGCGAGCCTCAACCTCATCAGGATGGCGCGCGAGGGGCTGGTGCTGGAGTTGAGAGCGGCCCTGCACCGGGCGAAGAAGGGCGACATCCGGGTGCGCAAGGAGGGGCTGACGCTGTCGGGGGGGGACCGGCAGCGCAAGGTCAACCTGGAGGTGCACCCGCTGCGCGCGGCGCACGCGGGGCGCGAGCACTGCTTCCTCGTGCTCTTCGAGGAGGCGCATGAGGCCGCCCCGGCCCCGGAGCGCGAGGGCCACGCCTCCGCGCCCGACGGACGCGAGGGTGAGCACCGGCGCGAGGCGGAGTGGCTGCGCGAGGAGCTGCTCATGACGCAGGAGCACCTGCAGACGGTCACGGAGGAGCAGGAGGCCACGTACGAGGAGCTGCGCTCCGCCACCGAGGAGCTCCAGTCCAGCAACGAGGAGCTGCAGTCCACCAACGAGGAGCTGGAGACCGCCAAGGAGGAGTTGCAGTCCACCAACGAGGAGCTGACCACCGTCAACGAGGAGCTGCAGAACCGCAACCTCGAGCTCAGCCAGCTCAACAGCGACCTGAGCAACCTGATTGGCAGCACCCACATCGCCACCGTGATGCTGGGCAACGACCACCGCATCCGCCGCTTCACGCCCATGGCGGAGGAGGTGCTGAAGCTCTCGCCCTCGGACATCGGCCGCCCCCTGCGCGACGTGAAGCTGGCCCTTGCCCTGCCCGACCTGGAGGCCGCCGTGGCCGAGGTCACCGAGCGGCTGGGCATCATCGAGCAGGAGGTGCGCGACAGCACCGGGCACTGGTATTCGCTGCGCCTGCGCCCCTACAAGTCATTGGACAATAAAATCGAAGGCGCGGTGATGACGCTGCTGGACATCGACCGGCTCAAGGCCAGCCTCGATGAGTCCCGGAGGTCCCGCGAGTACGCCAAGGCCATCGTGGAGACGATGCGCGAGCCCTTCCTGGTGCTGGACGCGGGCCTGCGCGTCATCAACGTCAACCCCGCCTTCTATTCCACCTTCCAGGTGAGCGAGGAGCAGACCCTGGGGCACCCGCTCTACACGCTCGGCAATGGCCAGTGGAACATCCCCCAGCTGCGCCACCTGCTGGAGGAGGTCCTGCCCTTGAACAAACACTTGCGGGACTTCGTGATGGAGCACGATTTCGACACCATCGGGCACCGGCGCATGCTGCTCAATGCTCGCCAGCTCTCCAGCGAGACGGCGGGGGTGCCGTATATGTTGCTTTCCATTGAGGATATAACCCGGAGGGCCTGAGCACCTGGGAGGGCCCTCCGCTGGAGGGTTCCCTGCCCGGAAGGGCTCCAGGTGCGTCTGATTGTCGTGGGGGAGTCCATGGATGGGCGGCGGAGCGGGATGACACGGGCGGACCTCACCCAGGCGATGCAGGCATTGGAGAACAACCCCAGCGCCCCGGATGAGCTGCGCGGCCTGCTG
Source organism: Corallococcus sicarius (assembly GCF_003611735.1). Taxonomy (GTDB): domain Bacteria; phylum Myxococcota; class Myxococcia; order Myxococcales; family Myxococcaceae; genus Corallococcus; species Corallococcus sicarius. The sequence continues at coordinate 3,239 of NZ_RAWG01000504.1, forward strand.
CGGGAGCTGCAGCGCCACCAGTTGGAGCTGGAGATGCAGAACCGCGAGCTGCAGGAGGCCCAGCAGGCCTTGGAGGAATCCCGCAACCGCTACATGGAGCTGTATGACTTCGCGCCCATGGCCTGCGTGAGCCTGGATGCGAAGGCCTGCATCCAGGATCTCAACCTCACGGGCGCGGGCCTGCTGGGACAGGACCGCACGCACCTCCAGGGGATGCCGTTCACGCCCTTCGTGGACCCGGCCGACCTGGGCCGCTTCTTCGCCCACGTGCGCCAGTGCATCAATGGGGAGACGGTGAGCACGGAGTTGCGGCTGCGCATCGCGCGGAGGCGGATTGAAGTCCGGCTCCACAGCGCGCCGCTCGAGGACGGGAGGCTCCCGGGGCGCATGTGCCGGACCGCCATCATCGACATCACCGAGCTGCGGCAGATGCAGGTGCGCCTGAGCATGTCCGAGCGCCTGGCGGTGGTCGGCACGCTCGCGGCGGGGATCGCCCACGAGGTCAACAACCCGCTGGCCTTCCTCATGGGAAGCCTGAGCCTGGCCACGCACGCGCTGCGGGCCCCGGCACCGGCGACAGTCGATGCGGAGCTGCTCGCCTTCACGCGCCACCACACCGGCGCGACGCAGGCGCTCGAAGCCCTGTCGCATGCGCAGGCCGGCGCCGAGCGCATCCAGGACATCGTCAAGGACCTGGGCACCTTCGCGCGGCCCAGCACATCGCAGGGCCACGGCGTCGACGTGGAGCAGGTGCTGGAGCTGGCCCTGAAGATGGCCACGGTGGAGATCCGCCACCGGGCCCACGTCGTGCGGGACTACGTGAAGGTGCCGGAGGTCGTCGCCGACAGCGTCCGGCTGGGCCAGGTCTTCCTCAACCTGCTGGTGAACGCGGCCCAGGCCATTCCGGAGGGGATGGCCTCCCGCCATGAGATCTGCGTGCGCCTGAGGGCCTCCGACGAGGGGGTGCTCGTGCAGTTCCAGGACACGGGCGAGGGCATCGCGTCGGACGTCCTGGAGCACATCTTCGACCCCTTCTTCACCACGAAGCGGCTGGGCCAGGGCCTGGGGCTGGGGCTCGCCATCAGCCACAGCCTGGTCGTCCAGATGAATGGGAGCATCAGCGTGGAGAGCACGCCCGGCCGGGGCAGCACCTTCACCGTCCAGCTCCCGGCGTCCTCCGCACCGCGAAAGGTCCCTGCGCCGAGCGCCCCGCCCTCCCCCGC
>NZ_RAWG01000505.1 GCF_003611735.1 Corallococcus sicarius
ATCCGCTGCTGTCCGAGTGCAACCACCCGCACCCGTTCGGCGTGGCGTCCGACGCGGCGGGGGATTTGTACCTGGCCTTCGGACAGACGTTGAACGACGGCGCGCCGCTGTATCCGGGGGCGCCCACCCGAAGCTCGGGTGCGGGCTGGCGAAGGCGCCGGACGGCACCTTCTGCGGACCGAAGCGCGGCTGTGACGAGGCGGACGTGTGCCTGGACGGGACGTGCCAGGTGAAGGATCCGCCGGACTACTTCCTCTGCACGCCGCAGAGCCCCTGCCAGGGGCCGGGCCGGTGCAAGGGGTCGGTGTGCGAGCGCCCCGCCGCGACGGTGCTGGCCCCCGACTGGACGTACGACGCGGCCTCCAACGGCGAGGCCCTGCACGACCTGCTGGTGGGCCCCACCGGGGACGTGACGCTGGTGGGCTTCTTCGTGCCGGCGCTGCTGGACGCGGCGGGCCCGCTGCCGGTGCGCGCGAGCGTGTCGGGGCGGCGCTGCATGCTGTGGAACGACCGGCTGTTGTGCATGGACCTGCCGAACTCCGGGCAGGTGTCGCTGCTGGACCGGGTGACGGGCGCGCCGCGGTGGACGTTCGACCTGTCGGTGGCGCGGCCGGACTTCGCGAAGGGGCTGACGACGCTGTTCATGGCGCGGCTGGGGGTGATGCAGCCGGACCGGCTGGCGGCGCTCTACGAGGCATATCCGCCGGGCACCACACGTGACACGTCGTGCCGCAGCTACTTCCTCGTGGTGTTGGATGCCTTTGGGAAGATGGTGTCCGCGCAGGCGCTGGCGGATCCGCTGCTGTCCGAGTGCAACCACCCGCACCCGTTCGGCGTGGCGTCCGACGCGGCGGGGGATTTGTACCTGGCCTTCGGACAGACGTTGAACGACGGCGCGCCGCTGTATCCGGGGGCGCCCACGCTGCTGATGGCGTTCTCGCAGGACGGCGTGCCGCGCTGGCGCAAGACGGAGGCCTTCAGCGCCGGCGAGCTGGCCATCGTGAACGGGCTGCTGCTCAACGAGCGCTCCACGCAGGCCCTGCGCACGCTGGATGGACAGGCGGTGGCCTCGCGCGAGTTCCCCCGGCAGCTGGGCCGCGCGGTGGCCACCTCCGAGCGCCTCATCCCTTCGCCGTCGCAGGACGAAGGCACGGGCGCCTGGAGTCTGGAGGGCTATGGACTGCCGGGGCTTGCGCCGTCGTGGACGTACGCGTTCCAGGGCTGGCCCGGGCCGGTGGCGCCGGAGGTGCGGCTGGCCACGTGGGTGACGCAGCCGGGGCTGCCGCCGGAGACGGTGGTGCTGGGCACGGGAATGACGGGCACCGGGCCCCGGATGTTCGCGGTGAGCGCGCGCGACGGCAGCGAGGTGTTCCAGTGCCCGCTGTCGGGCACGACGCAGCCCGCGCAGTTCCTGGAGCTGGGGCCGGACAGCGTGGTGATGATGGACGGGGCGGAGACGTGCGGGGACTGCGATCCCCCGTTCGCCTACAGCCGGGCGCGCTTCCGGCGCTTCGCCATCCCCGGCCTCAAGCCCGCGGAGGCACCCTGGCCGGGCACCTTCGGTGGACCGGGGCATGATCACCACGAGGATGCGGTGCGCGGCCGGTGAGGCAGCAGTCATGTCTGTGATTGCTCAGGGCTTCCAGCGCCCGTGGGTCCATCCCATGGCGTGCGTCCGCGCGGGGCCAGCTGCGCTGGGAGAAGCGCACGCGGCCCTGGGCGTCCAGCACGGCTTCGTCCACGGGGCGAGGTGAACGGGCGAACGGATCGGTCAAATCCCAGCCCACGAACCGGGCGGTGTCCGTCATTCCATGCCTTCCTGCGGCGCGGCGCGGGGCCCGTTGTCAGGAGGCGCCGCTTCCCATTCCACCGAAGGTGACACGCACATGCACTACCGTCCGCTGGGTCGCACCGGGCTGTTTGTCTCTGAACTGTGTTTTGGCGCCATGACGTTCGGTGGCGAGGGCTTCTGGAAGAACATCGGGCAGCAGGGACAGGCGGAGGCGGACGCGCTGGTGGGCCGGTGCCTGGACGCGGGCATCAACTTCTTCGACACCGCGAACGTGTACTCGTTCGGGCAGTCGGAGGCGCTGCTGGGCAAGGCGCTCGTGGCGAAGCGCTCGCAGGTGGTGCTGGCCACCAAGGTGCGCGGCCGCATGGGCCCGGGCGTCAACGAGGTGGGCCTGTCGCGCTACCACCTCTTCGAGTCCGTGCACGCGAGCCTCCAGCGCCTGGGCACCGACCACATCGACCTCTTGCAGATCCACGGCTACGACGCGGCCACGCCGCTGGACGAAACGCTGCGCGCGCTGGACGACCTCGTGCGCGAGGGCAAGGTGCGCTACCTGGGCGCGTCCAACCTGGCCGCGTGGCAGCTGATGAAGGCGCTGGGCCTGAGCGACAGCAAGCACCTGGCGCGCTTCGAATCCCTGCAGGCGTACTACTCCATCGCCGGGCGCGACCTGGAGCGGGAGCTGGTGCCGCTCATGAAGGACCAGCAGGTGGGCCTGATGGTGTGGAGCCCGCTGGCCGGTGGCTTCCTCACGGGCAAGTACCGCCGCGACTCCAAGGGCCCCGAGGGCACCCGTCGCGCCGTCTTCGACTTCCCGCCCGTGGACCGCGAGCGCGCGTACAACGTCATCGACGTGATGGACGGCATCGCGAAGGAGCAGGGCGCCACCGTGGCCCGCGTGGCGCTCGCCTGGCTGCTGCACCAGCCGCACGTCACCACCGTCATCCTCGGCGCGAGGACCGCGGAGCAGTTGGAGGACAACCTCGCCGCCACCGGGCTGCGCCTCACCCCGAAGCAGCTGGAGCAGTTGGACGCCGTCTCCCGGCTCCCCGCCGAGTACCCAGGCTGGATGTTGGAACGTCAGAATGCGGACCGTTTCCCTCCGCCCCGCTGAGCGGCTGGGACTCGGAGTCCGACATCTGTGGAGTTTTCTAGAATCGCTGGATGAATCCGACCTGCTGCGTTCTTACGACGCACCGTGCAAACGGGGTGGGAAGGGTTCCACGGACCGTCTGGGATGGCAGGCGTCCGGCGGTGTGGCGGTCCCGGCTTCCAGGTGCGGTGAAAGACACCGACGGTGTTTGGGATTGGGACGGAGTCCCGATATCTTGGGGACTGTGAAGCGCTCGGTGAACCCGGGCGTGTTCCATGGTGCCCACGCGCCTGTCTGACAGCACCCCCGTGCGCCGGACGTTCGTGTGGAAGGAGTGCGGTCGCCCGGATGACCTTGGAGGTCCGGTGTGCGGCGACTCCGTTGCAGCATGGGGGGCCTGTCCGGGCCCCGGGGAAATCCCGGGGCCCGGGTAACCTCGTCCCGGTTCAGTTCCCGGAGTCGATGCGCGAGCCGCCGCTGACCTCGACGTTGACGTTCTGGGGGCGCGCGGTGAGGTGGATGACGCTGCCGCCGGAGGCCTCACCGGAGACGGTGCCGGGCGCATCCGCCTCCACGACGGCGCCGCCGCTGGCCTCCACATCGAGGACCGTCACACCCTTGAGCTGCCGGACGTGGAGCTGCGAGCCGCCGCTGACATCGGCTTCCACCTTCTGCGCGCGTCCGACGAGCGTGACCTCGGCGCCGCCGCTGGCATCGGTGTCCACCTCCCTCGCGTCCACGCCGCGCACGTTGAGCTCCGCGCCGCCGCTGGCCTCGGCCTCGAACTCATCCGCCGCGGTGGCTTCGGCTTCCATGTGGCTGCCGCCGCTGGCCGATACGTGGGTCACCTTGGGGGAGGACACGATGAGGCGGACCTTGCCCTTGAGGCCGCTCCAGAACCCCTTGCGGTCGACCTCCGTGGTGAGGATGCCGTCCTCCACGACCAGGCGGATGCGGGAGAGGGATTCGGCGGGCCCTTCGAGGCGGACGGATTTGGGGCCCACCTTCACCTGGGCGTGGATGCCGTGGCCCACGGCCACGCCGTGGAAGTCCTCCACCTGGCGCGTCTCGCCGGCGCCCGCAGTGTTGCCAGGCTTGGAGCCGGCCTCCTCGGCGTGGGCGGTACAGGCGACGGTGAGGCAGCAGGCGGCGATCACAGACAGCGGGGCGATCCTCATGGTCGGCTCCAGGCGTGGCGCGGGACGTACGGGCACGTCCCGGCGGAATGCCTGGGGTACGCGAGGGTCGCCGGGGTGATTGCATGCCCGCGGGCGAAAGCCGCGAGCGCCCGTCAGGGATTGGCCAGCAGCTCCAGGGGAACCCGGACGGACGTGGTGTCGTCGGGTTTGATCTCCACGATGAGCTTCAGGGGCCGGCCCGTTCCATCCTGGAGCCTCAGGGTGTGCCTGCCCACCGGGAGGGCGACCTTGGTGAGGGGTGTCTCGCCCAGCGAGCGGCCTGCCAGGGACACGCGCGCGGACGGTTCGGTGACGAGCGTCAGGAAGCCCTGGGCGGCGGCGGGTTGCTCGGCGTCGGTC
>NZ_RAWG01000506.1 GCF_003611735.1 Corallococcus sicarius
GTTGCAGGGGGTGGGGCTGTTGCACGAGTGCTCGCCGTCGGTGCTCGCGCACCTGTCGGGCCTGGGGGAGCGGGCGGCGTGCCTGTTGCTCGTGGCGCTGATGGAGGCGCGGGGGCTTTCGCCCGTGAGCGTGGATCCACGGCAGGTGTTGCTGTGTTCGGGGGATCCGCTCCAGGCGACGCCCCGGGTGGACATCCTCCGCGAGCGGTTCGCGCCCTTCCGGGAGGGGGACGCGGGGCTGTTGTTGATGCCGGGCTTCTTCGGCGGGGACGCGCGCGGCAAGACGATGTCGCTGGGGCGGGGCGGTTCGGACTACTCGGCGGCGCTGGCGGCGGCGGCGCTGGACGCGCGGCTCCTGGAGATCTGGACGGACGTGGACGGCATCTTCAGCGCGGATCCGCGGCTGGTGCCGGAGGCGTTCGCGCTGGAGGAGGTGAGCTTCGAGGAGGCGATGGAGCTGGCCTACTTCGGCGCGAAGGTGCTGCACCCGAAGACGATTGCTCCCGCGCGCGAGCGGGGCATCCCGGTGCGCGTGTGCAACAGCTTCCGGCCGGATCACCCGGGCACACGGGTGACGGCCACGGCGCAGGCGGCGCGGCATCCGGTGCGGGGCCTGTCGTTCCTGCCGGACATCACGCTCATCAACATCGCGGGGGCGGGGTTGAAGGGGGTGCCGGGCACGGCGGCGCGCGTGTTCGAGGCGATGGCGCGCGCGTCCATCTCCGTGGTGTTGATCACGCAGGGGTCCAGCGAGTCCTCCATCAGCTTCTGCGTGGGGAAGGAGGAGGGCGCCCGGGCGGTGCTGGCGCTGGAGGACGCGTTCGAGGTGGAGCGCGAGACGGGGAAGGTGGACCCCATCGAGCAGCAGCCGGGGCTGGCGGTGTTGAGCATCGTGGGGGATGGGATGCGGCACCGGGTGGGTGTCGCGGGCACGTTCTTCAGCGCGCTGGCGGACGTGGATTGCAGCATCGCGGCCATCGCGCAGGGCTCCAGCGAGCGGAGCATCTCCGCGGTGATTTCGCAGGTGGACGGGCCGCGCGCGATGGCGCACGTGCACCGCAAGTGCTTTGGCACCACGGAGATCGTGGAGCTGCTGGTGGCGGGCGTGGGCACGGTGGGGGGTGAGCTGTTGCGGCAGATCCACCAGCAGGCGCCGAAGCTGCGGGCGCATGGGTTGGATTTGCGGGTGTGTGCCATTGCGAACAGCCGGCACAGCCTGGTGGCGCCGGAGGGTGTGGCGCTGGATGGGTGGAAGGCGCGGCTGGACGCGAGCGAGGCTGGCTTCACGCTGGACACGTTCCGCGAGTGGGCGAAGGCGCGGCGGCCGGGTCGGCCCATCTTCGTGGACTGCACGAGCAGTCAGGACGTGGCGCTGGGGTATCCGTCGCTGATGGCGTCCGGGCTGCATGTCGTCACGGCGAACAAGAAGGCCAATTCGGGGCGGCAGGAGCACTGGCGGGCGCTGCGGGAGACGGCGTCGCGGCACCAGCGGAAGTTCCTCTACGAGACGAACGTGGGGGCGGGGCTGCCGGTCATCGACACGTTGAAGAACATGCTGCGCACGGGGGACACGGTGCACCGGGTGGAGGGCATCCTGTCCGGTTCGCTGTCGTTCATCCTGGGGCTCACGGAGGCCGGCGTGCCGCTGTCGAAGGCGGTGGGCACGGCGATGGAGAAGGGCTTCACGGAGCCGGATCCGCGCGACGACCTGGAGGGCACGGACGTGGCGCGCAAGGTGCTCATCCTCGCGCGTGAGCTGGGGCGCACGCTGGAGCTGGAGGAGGTGACGCTGGCGTCGCTGCTGCCGGAGGAGTTCGACGCGACGGGGCCCGTGCCGGAGTTCCTGGCGCGGCTGCCGCAGGCGGATGAGAGCTTCCAGCGGCGGGTGGACGCGCACCGGAAGGAAGGCAAGGTGCTGCGCTACGTGGGCAGCGTGGGAGCCGAGGGCGTGCGCGTGGGGCTGGTGGCGGTGCCGCTGGAGCATCCGCTGGCGGCGGTGAAGGGCGGCGAGAACGCGCTGAGCTTCCTGTCGGAGCGTTACAGCCCGACGCCGCTGGTGATCCGGGGGTACGGTGCCGGCGCGGCGGTGACGGCGGCCGGGGTGTTGGCGGATGTGTTGCGATTGGTGGAGGGGCCGCTGCCCTGAAGTGTCTGTGTTCTATTCGATGGGAGGGTGGAGATGGCGGAGATGGGCAAGGACGAGTTCGTCCAGAAGGTCGCTGAGCGGCTGGCGCGGATGCCAAAGGACACCGCGCCGACGGGAGAGCCGTACCATCTCCTGGAAGCAGCGACGGCCGACGGTGAGCTGACGGGCCAGTTCTGGATGGAGGGGCCCGAAGGGGGCCTCCCGGTGTTCCAGAGCCGGGCGGATGCGCTCACCGCGGTGCGGTGCATCCCTTTGCCCTCGGAGCTCAGGGGATATGCGGAGGACGCCGAGCGCTGGCATATCCGGGCCCTTTCCGGTGATGAGCTTCGCTACTTCTATCTCAACCCGCACGTCACGGTTTACGTCGTCATCACGGTGCTCGAATCCGGCATTGAAACGCGCCCGCTGTGAGCGTTCGAGCCCTGGTGTGCGGTGTGTGGGTGTTGCTGTTGACGGCGTGCGCGTCCAGCACGCCGCTCCAGCAGCAGTGGGACGCAGCGGAAGCGGAGTGCGGTGAAGCGCGGGAAGACGCCTGTGTGACCCTGCTGTGTGGGGACACGGCTTGCGGCTTCTATCGCTGTGAGGATGTGGCTGGGGACGTGGTGCTGGCGCGGGGACTTCCGCCCCGGCCGCCTCCCATGGCGGTGGCTCCCGCGCCGGGAAGTGGGCCCCGGCGCAACTGGGGCGGGGGGATGAATCTGCCGGGCGGTGGGAAGCCCCTCGTGGTGTTCCCCTCGGCTGGGATTCCCAAGCCGGCGCTGCCGCAGCGGCGGTTGCCGGCGGGAAAGATGGAGAAGCACCACATCTTCCCGCAGGCACCGGACCTAGCCCGGTGGTTCAAGGATCGAGGCGTCGACATCCATCAGTACACCCTGCCCATTCCCGTTCACGTTCACCGGCGCATTCACAGTGGAGGGCCCAGGGGCGGCGAGTGGAATCAGGCCTGGCGCGAATTCCGCAAGGCGAACACGTATGCGACGCCTGAGGAGATCTACAAACACGCTGGAGAACTCATCTATCGCTTTCAGCTCACGGGTGGGCCCCTCCAACAGTACAACTGATTTGCCAGCCATTGAGGACCCGAAGTCCATGACTCGTTTTTTCGATCTACGGCCCGACAAAAAAGTCTGGCCCCTCTTCAACGGTGACTTTGATGCCGCGCCCAAATGGGGGCTGCCTGGCATCAAGAATTGTCCGGGCTGTGGCGCCACCTGGTCTAACTGGGGAAACCATTATCCTGCCGTGGACCTGTCAGGCCTTCCGGATCGAGGAGAGTTCGAAGAAGCCCGAGCCGAACCCTTTCACGAGTTTGTTCGCCTCCGGGAACTGGTGCGTCCCTTGGTACCCAAGAACTCCGAGCTTCCACCCGGCACCAGCTTCGGTCCGTTGGTAGGTCGCGCCTCCGGTCAGTTCGCGCCCTTTTCGGGACTCGACTGCTGTTGGATCGTCGTTCGCCGAGACGCCTTCGACAGCCTCCAGGCTGCGGGCGTGCGTGGACTCCTCGGATGCAAGACGGAGCTGAAGTTCCGTCAGAAGACGCCCCCGGACATCCTCGAGCTGCAAATCGAACCTCGCGGCCTGTTGCACCGGGACTGCCTTCCCCCTGACCTCGCTCCTCCCTGTACGACTTGCGGACGACAGGGTTTCAAACTGCCGGACGACCCCATCCTCGACGAGGCCTCACTGCCCACGGACACGGACCTGTTCCGCGTGGCCAACTACACCACCGTCATCATCGGCACCGACCGCTTCAAGGACGCCGTGGAGCAGGGCGGCTGGGCGGGCATCTCCTTCCGCGAGTTGCCCGTGCGCGCGTAGTCCGTCAGCCTTCCTTAAGGAGTGGCCCGGAGAGGATGTAGAGGTCGTGGATGGAACTGGGAGGGTTGAGATGGCGAACGGCATTGAGACGCACCCGCTGTGAGCGTTCGATTTCTGGTGTGCGGTGTGTGGGTATTGCTGTTGACGGCGTGCGCGTCCAGCACGCCGCTCCAGCAGCAGTGGGACGCAGCGGAAGCGGAGTGCGGTGAGGCGCGGGAAGACGCCTGTGTGACCCTGCTGTGTGGGGACACGGCTTGCGGCTTCTATCGCTGTGAGGATGTGCCCGGGGACGTGGTGCTGGCGCGGGGACTTCCGCCCCGGCCACCTCCCATGGCGGTGGCTCCCGCGCCGGGAAGTGGGCCCCGGCGCAACTGGGGTGGGGGGATGAACCTGCCGGGGGG
>NZ_RAWG01000507.1 GCF_003611735.1 Corallococcus sicarius
GGCCCCAACCCCCCATGGGCTTCGAGGCCCCCTCCACCACCGACGCCCTGGGCGGCTTCACGCTGGCCCTGGACCCGGGCGAGTACCGGCTGGACTTCCTGCCCGGGGAGAACCTGCCGCGCGTCAGCCGCTTCGTCACCGTGCCGCCCCACACCCAGGAGCAGCAGCGGCTGAAGCTGCAGTCCTTCACGCTGTCGCGGGGGCGCTCCCTGAGCGGACGCATCACCCTGCCCCCGGATCCGGCGCTGGCCCCGGACGGCGTCGCGGCGAACGCGTCCGTGCGCTTCTTCCGCGTGGTGACGGTGGCGGGCCGGCCCGCGTCGCTGCTGCTCGCGCAGACGGTGTCCGACAGCACGGGGCGCTACTCCACCGTGCTGCCCACGCGCTGAAGCGGGCTCGGAAGCCAGCTCCGAAACTTCAGGGCAGCCGGCCGGCGTCGCGGCGCGCGCTGTCGAAGGCGGCGTGCAGCGCGTCCACCGCGCCGCCCACCTCGCCCGCGTACTGCACCGCGTGGATGGTGTAGAGGTCCTGCACCTTCGCGAGCTGGCGGTACACCGCGCGCAGCTCCACGCGGGCCGGGTCGCGCGAGTCGAGCGCGCACTCGGACTCCGACTTGCGCAGGCGCAGCAGCCACTCACTGCGGTAGCGCATCCACTCCTGGTCGACCTTGCGCGCGGGCAGGACGTGCACGAGCTTCTCGCGCTCCGCCTCCAGGTGCTTCCAGTGGCCGTCCGCGGCGTTGAGGCACTCGCGCACGGTGAGCGGCGGAGTCACGGCCGGGGGGCGCCCGGGCGTCATCGCCGCCACGGAGTTCCCCACGTTCCAGATCATCCACAGCGAGAACAGCGTGGACAGCGTGATGTGGACCCCATACGCGGCGCCACGGAAGCGGCGGAAGCGGGGGTCTTTCCGGGTTTCGGGAGGAGCGGACACGGGGTCCAGGTCTTACGACCCTGGACCCCGGGTGGCAATCACTCCGTGGCGCTACTGACCGGCGGGCGCGGCCGTCTGCACGGCGGGCGCGGCGCCCGGGGCGGCCGCGGGCACCGCCGCGGCGTCTCCACCGGAGGCGGCGCGCTTCGCGGACGACAGGCGGCCGCGGAACTGCGACAGGTACTGGGTGGCCGGGTACGTGGCCAGCGCGTCGCGCACCGTGTCCGCCGCCTTATCGAACTGGCCCGTCTCCTGGTACGACTGGGCGAGCAGCAGCATGGCGTAGTCGCGCGTCTTGGACTTCTTGTCGCCTTCCACGAAGCGGGCCAGCAGCGGCACCGCCTTGTCGTGCTGGCGCAGCTGGTTGTACGCCGTGCCCAGGAAGAAGGACGCGTCCAGGGCGTCCGCCTCGGCCGGGTTCATGGCGAGGAAGCGACCCAGGTCCTCCACCACCGCGGACATGTCGTTGCGGCGGAAGGCGATCTTCCCGCGCTCGAAGGCGGCGTCGCCCGTCTCGCGGCGAAGGTTGGCGGCGCGGTCGTTGAGGGCCTGGCGCTCCAGCGAGGACAGCCGCTGCGTGTCCAGCTTCATCAGCGCGTCAATGCCCTTGAGGCGCTCATCACCCGGCAGCGTGGTCATCATCTTGTAGACCTCACCCGCGGCGCGCTGCGCCGTCAGGTGCGCGGTGGTGTCCCCGCGCTGCTTCTCCAACTGGCCGCTCAGGTCCGCGACCTGCTTCTCCAGACGCTCGCGCTCGTTGGTGGAGCTGGAGCTGCGCGCGCCGCTGACGAGCACCGCGCCACCGACCGCCAGGATCGCGAACAGCGCGTAGGCCACCGCCGAGGAGATCCACTGCCGCTTCTGGAAGTCCTCGTGACGCTTGCCCACCGCCTTCACCTCCGCATGGAGGTTCTTGAGCAGGTTGTCCGTCTTGATGACGAGGTTTCGCGATTCGATGACCTCTCGGCGGAGCTCTGAGAGCTCCTTCTCGAGATCGGTCTTCGGTTGATCAGAGGGGGGCATGGACATCTTCCTGGGACCGGAAATGACTTCGGCCGACTCACGCATGCTAGGGGACTCTCCTGGATGAGGGGCGGGTTCTTTTTCCGCTCCCCAACAGAGCCCTGCGTGCAGGTCATTCCCCCCACCGCCTGGATGCTTGCGTGCCTGCCTGCCCTGATCTCCCGGCCTGGCGGCTTGCTAGAACGTGGGCATGGGCCGGGACGGATCCGGTGGGAACGTATAAGTCACGCCCAGCGAGAACCAATTGCCGCCGCTGCTGAAGCTGAACGGGCCGGGCGCATCCGCCTTGGGGGATTCCACCGGGCCGCGCAGGAACATCAGGCGGTATTCGGCGGTGATTCCCCACTTCGACGACAGCCGCAACGTGGCGCCGAGCGCCCCCACCCACGCCTGGCCCACGTTCTCCTGGAGTCCCGAGCCCTCGCGCTTGGACGAGATGACGGTGGGCCCGGTGAGCACGCCCGCGAAGGGCACCAGCCCCTGCGGCCCGATGTCGAGCACGCCCTGGAAGCGCAGCCCCACGAGCGCGCCATAGGCGAGGGTGCTGACCTTGCGCGACACGGAGGAGCCATCCCCGAGGGACTCCGTCAGGCGCAGGGTCTGGGTCGTGCCGATCAGGTCGATGCCCAGCTCCACCAGGTCCGTCACCGCGTACGCGAACGTCAGCGCGCCCACCGGGGCCCCGGAGGACTCCGGCGCCCGCTCCAGGCCCGCGGCGGGGCCCTTCGCGCCGTACCAGGAGTCGTAGAGCGTCGCGTTGGAGGTCAGCCGGTAGCCGGCTCCCACGGTGATGCGGCCCACGCCGTCCAGCGAGCTGGGGGCGGCGTCCGCGCTCCCCTCGTCGTCCTGGGCAAGGGCGGGGGTGGCGCACAGGGCAACGAGCAGCGGCAGACGGCGGAGCATCCCGGTGGGTGCTACAGGCATGTGTGTCACCGTAGCCCCGAGCCCTCCGGCGTCAATTTTCCGGGAGGGAATCCGGCGCGTGTCGATTGTCCGGGGCGCCGTTCGTCGCGTCTGTGAACCCGGGCCCTGGTTCCGGCCCACCCCCAGGAGTGACCCCCATGCGATTCATGATGATCGTGAAGGCTAACAAGGACAGCGAAGCCGGCGTGCTCCCGACCCACGAGGAGCTGACCGCCATGGGGAAGTTCAACGAGGAGTTGGTGAAGGCCGGCATCCTGCTCGCGGGCGAGGGGCTGCACCCGAGCTCCAAGGGGACGCGGGTGCGCTTCTCCGCGAAGCAGCCCACCGTGGTGGACGGCCCCTTCGCGGAGACGAAGGAGCTGGTCGCCGGCTTCTGGATGCTCGAGGTGAAGTCGAAGGACGAGGCCGTCGCGTGGGCCCGGCGTGTCCCCTTCGTGGAGGGGGAGATTGAGATCCGCCAGGTCTTCGCCCCGGAGGACTTCGCGCCGAGCGACCCCACCGGAGAGCTGATGGAGCAGGAGAAGCAGCTGCGCGCGAAGGCCGCCGCGACGGCCTGAGCGCGCGGCCCGCGCCTACGGCTTCACCGGCAGGGGCGTGGCGGAGGCGGGGCGCGAGAACGTGCGCTGCATCTGCGCCGCGTACTCCTCCAGGGTGCCGAGCCCCACGGAGGCGCGCCGTGCATCCACCTGCGCGGCCTCCTCGATGGGCTGGGGCACCATCACCCCGTCCTTCTCCGTGAACTGGGTGCCATAGCGCTGCGGCTTGCCTTCGCCCACGAGCACCCGGTCGGTGAGGTACGCGAAGTCCTTCTTCGGGGCTTCACCGGCGGCGAGCGCCTTCTCCATCAGCGCCAGGCACTCCTTCTGGAAGGGCCGGTCGAGGTCCGCGTGCTGGACCATCAGCCACACGCCCTTCGAGGCCCGCTCACCCACCAGCGTGCGCCCCGGCCAGCCATGCTTCGCGATCACGCCCTTGAGCCACGCGGTGTTGTCCCGGTCCACCTGGTTCAGTTTTTCAATCTTCTCCGGGCTCGGCTTCGGGCCGTCCGTGAAGAGCGCTTTGCGGACCGCCTGGTCCACCTCCATCCGCTTGAGCACCTCGTCCCGCAGGGTGGGATCCGTCGCCACGTTCTTCTTCGCGTCGGTGGCCTGGACCTTCGCCAGCACCTGCGCGAACGCGGGCTCATCCCGCAGGGGGGCGAGGTCCGTGTCCTGGGTCAGGTGCTCGGCGTTGTCCAGCCCCGCATCCGCGGCGCGCTCCAGCCACTCGAGTGCCTCCGGCTTCTGCCCGGCGAGAGAGGCCGCGCAGGCCGCGTTGTAGAGCATCCCGGGGTTGCGCTCGCCTGCGTCCCAGAGCTGGCGGAAGAACGGGAGTGCCTCCGCCGGGGCGTTGGCGGCGATGCGCTGTTCGGCCTGCGTGACGAGGGCGGAGCGCTCGGAGGCGGACAGCTGGGGCGCGGGGGCCGCGGG
>NZ_RAWG01000508.1 GCF_003611735.1 Corallococcus sicarius
GCCCCTCCCCACCGCCAACGCGCCCGCCACCGCCGGGGCGCCTTCGGGCCAGGTCCCCGCCGCCGCCGTGCCCGCGACGCCGCCTCCGGCCGCGCCCCGCGAGGTGCGCTTCCGCGTGGAGAGCGAGCCCGCGGGCGCGGAGGTCACCATCAACGGGCACGTGCGGGGCAAGACGCCGCTGGAGATTGTACTCCCCCCGGATGAGTCGGGGCTGGCGTCGCTGGCGCTGACGTTCGCGCTGGAGGGCTACCAGACCGTCAGCAAGACCTACGCGGGTGAGCCGGGCAGCACCGTCCCCGCGTCCATGAAGTTGCCGCAGTTGCCGCAGTCGCCGCGCATCAAGAAGCAGGGACCGAAGCCGAAGGCTCCCGGTTCCGCGTACAAGGACGATCCGTACCAGTGACCATCCCGACAGTCTTTCGACGAGGGGCGCTCCTCGCGCTGTGTCTTTGCGCGACCGAAGCCCTGGCGGACGCGCGCCTGGAAGCGCGCCGCCACTTCCGCAATGGCATGAACCTCATCGAGCAGAAGCAGTTCGATGAAGGCATCGCCGAGCTGGAAGAGGCCTACAAGATCAAGCCGCACCCCAGCGTGCTCTACAACATCGCGCGGGCGTACCAGGACGCGGGCCGGCTGGCGGAGGCGCTGGACGCCTTCAAGCGCTACCTGGCCTCCAACCCGCCAGACGCCGCCAGCGTGCAGGCCCAGGTGACGCGGCTGGAGGCCACGCAGCAGGCGGCCTCCGCGGAAGCGCCCCCGCCCGGCAGTGCTCCGGGGACAACAGGGACGCCGGGCTCCTCCCTGCCCATGCCCCCGCCGCCGCCCACGAGCATCCAGGCCCAGCAGCAGCTGGCCACGCTCATGGAGCGGCTGGAGAAGGCCGTCAACCGCGCCGAGTCGCTCACCGCCTCCTCGACCCCGCAGACGCAGGCGTCCACCGCCGCGCCAGCGTCCGGGAGCGAGGAGCGCGGCGCCAGCGAGCAGGGTGACACCTCCGGCGACCAGGGCTTCGTGCCGTACGAGGAGCGCGTGGTGACGGCGAGCCGCCGCGCCCAGTCCTCGCTGGAGGCGCCCAACGCCACCACCGTCATCACGGCGGAGGACATCCGCCTGTCGGGCGCCACCACGCTGCCGGAGCTGTTGCGGCGCGTGCCGGGCGCGGACGTGATGGCCATGGGCGTGGGCAGCGCCAACGTCAGCCTGCGCGGCTTCAACCAGCGGCTGTCCAACAAGGTGCTGGTGCTGGTGGACGGCCGCACCGAGTACCAGGACTTCATCGGCCTCACCGTGTGGGCCGGCCTGCCCGTGGGCCTGGAGGAGATCGACCGCATCGAGGTCATCCGCGGTCCGGGCAGCGCGCTCTACGGCGCCAACGCCATGCTGGGCGTCATCAACATCATCACCCAGGCCCCCGGCACCGGCCGGCGCGCGCGCTTCAGCGCGATGGCGGGCGGCGGCAACACCGTGCAGGGCTCCTTCGTCAGCCACGGCCAGAACGGCGCCCTGCGCTACCGCGCGTCCGCCGCCTACCGGCAGGAGGACAAGTGGACCCGCGACTACGCGAGCAGCCGTCCAGACTTCGCCCTCCGGGATGAGAACCCCGACCTGGGCATGCGCGGCGCCCGCGGCAACCTCTCCACGGTCTACGCCTTGTCCGAGGGCCGGTCGGTCGGCCTGTCCGGCGGCGTGCACCGCTACAACACGGAGATCTACCCGCTGGGCCTCTTGCGCAACTACTCCATGGACGCCCTGGGCGCGTACGCCAAGGGTGACGTGGAGCTGGGGTCGGTGAAGCTCAAGGGCTTCTGGAACCACCTGTCCGGCACGGCGGGGCCGCAGTACGAGGCCATTGGCCAGCGCTCGCTGGTCACCGACATCGAATCCAACGTCTTCAACGGCGAGGTGCTGTACGCGCGGGGCTTCGAACTCGCGGGCGAGCACCAGGTGAACATCGGCGTGGAGGGCCGCCTCAAGCGCGTGGCCTTCGGCTACCTGGACGGCAACCTGCGCGAGGAGTTCCACGCGGCGGCCTTCATCCAGGACGAGTGGCGCATCGTGCAGCCCCTGCGGCTCGTGGTCAGCTACCGCGTGGACCGCCACCCGCTGCTCGACAAGGGCCAGCCGGGCATCGCGCAGTCGCCGCGCCTGTCCGCCGTCTTCCAGCCCATGGAGGGCAACGCCTTCCGCGCGTCCGTGGCCACCGCCTTCCGCGAGCCCACGTTCCTGGAGAGCTACACCCGCCTGCCCGTGCCCGTGCCGGGCGTCAACGGCGTCAGCGTGCTGACCACCGGCAACCGGCAGCTGCGGCCCGAGCGGCTCAACGCGCTGGAGCTGGGCTGGCGCGGCGAGTCCCCGCGGCTGGGCCTGGACTGGGACGTGGCCCTCTACCAGAACACGGTGAAGGACCTCATCGGCCTGTCCCCCGTGCAGCGGCTGCCCGCGGGCGAGGCCTACGACAGCGGCAGCGGCAGCTACCTGGTGGGCCGCTCGCTGTTCACCAACGAGAACGCCATCTACACCGCGCGCGGCGCGGAGGCCGGCATCAGCCTGTCCCCCATCGACGGCCTGGGCATCAAGGCGAGCGCCGCGTTCCAGCACGTCAACTCCGACCTGCCGGAGGAGGGCCAGTGCGGCCCGTGCAGCCAGGCGCCGGGCTTCCGGCTGTTCGGCGGCGTGACGTACCGCACCCGCAGGGACCTGGAGTTCGGCATCGACGCGGCCTTCACGTCCTCCACCACCTGGATCGAGCGCGAGCCCGCCGCCGTCGACCCCACGCGCGTGGACCTGCTGGCCAACAACCTCCCCGCGTACACCGTCGTCAACGCCCGCGTGGGCTACGACGTCGCGAAGGACTTCGCCTCCGTGGCGCTGATGGGCAGCCAGCTCGGCGGCGGCCACGCGGAACACCCCTTCGGCAACCGCATCGAGCGGCGCGTGTTCGCCACCCTCACGGTGACCCCATGAAGCGCGCCCCTTCCTCCCCCCTCTTCCGGGGGCTTGCCGCCGTCACGTTCGCGTCGCTCCTGTCGCTGGGCTGCGAGTCGCCGGAGGTCCGGCCCACCGCGGACGGCCGGCAGAACACGCGCGCCGCGCGCATCGAGGGCAGCCTCGTCGTGCAGTCCTCCGCCCGGGGCAACGCGGTGGTGTTCCTCTACAGCGCGGACGCCCTGCCCCCGCCGCAGGGCTCCGGCCGCCCCCTGGCCTTCACCGTCATCCCGGCCGAGGAGCTGTTCGGCGCGTCGCTGGGTGACACCAGCACCGGCCCGTTCACCGCGCCGTTCGCGCTGAGCCTCGTGGCGCCCGGCCGCTACCTGCTGCGCGGCTTCATCGACGCGGACACCTGCCGGCTGATTCCGCAGCCGTGCCACACGCCGGACTTCAACCCCTTCTACGCCGTCACCGGCGAGCCCAACGCGGGCGACGTGGGCGGCGGCGCCGTGGATCCCGCCAACGGCGCCGCGCGCATCCTGGAGGTGACGACGGACGCGGACGGCTGGCCCCAGCCGCTCACCGGCGTCTCCGTGTCCTTCAGCAGCACCGCCACGGTGCCCTTCGACCGGCCCGCCTTCCAGGTGTCGGAGTCGCGCGACTTCGACACCTCCGCTTCGTCGAAGGTGCTGACGCTCACGCCGCAGCAGTTCACCGGCGTGGTGGATCAGCGGCCCCCGGGCTTCTGGGTGCAGCTGGTGGACGCCAACCGCGACAACATCCCCGACGACGCCAACGGCGACGGCGTGCCGGACTTCTGGCCGCGCGTGGTGGTGCGCAAGCTGGCGGACGTGCCCGGCGTCGTGGACGAGAACGACCTGGACCGCAACGGCGTGGTGGATGACGAGGGCGTTGACTACGCGCGCCTCAACGGCGGCATGGACGGCAAGCCGGACGCCGTCGTGCTGGCGGCCGGCCTCCGGCCTGATGCCCTGCTCGCTGCCCTGCTGGACGAGCAGGGGAAGCCCCGTCCGCAACCCGTCTTCGTGCCGCAGCTCAGCGTGGTCATCCGGGCCCAGGCCGTGGACGCGCGTGATCCCGCAGCGCCCGCCCCGCTGGCCGCCGTTCCGCCCGGGCGCTACAGCGTCACCCTGCTCCAATCCACGGGGCAGACCTGGCGTGTTCCGAATGAGCTGGATCCGACATTGGCGGAGCCTGCCGGGCTGCCGGGGACACCCTCCCAGTCGTTCGTCCTCGAGGTGCGTTGAGGTCTTCGGGGCCGGTGTGAAATCTCGGCGCGGAGCAGTGCGTTGCTTTGACTTCGCAAGGCCCATCCGCGACCATGGGGAAGTGTCGTTGGAGGCATTCCCCCTCCCGAGGTTCTGATTCGATGAAGGCCGGCCCCCTC
>NZ_RAWG01000509.1 GCF_003611735.1 Corallococcus sicarius
ACCGGGCGTTGGAGGGGGTGCCCGTCCGGGCGTGGGGTGGCGGGCTGATGCGGCGGGGGCTACTCGACAGCTCCCGCCTGCGTCAGGGGCCCGGGGTTTCCGCCCCTGCCCGGAGTCACGCCCCAGGAGTCCCCTTGCCAGGCAGTGAAGCCGTCCCCAGGTCCGCCGAGGAGGACGCCGCGGTCCGCGACGTGCTCGTCGGTGGCGGCGACATGGGCGCCCTGATGCGTTCCATGGACTGGTCCCAGACGCCGCTGGGCCCCGTGAAGGACTGGCCGCAGTCCCTGCGCACCGCGGTGAGCACCTGCCTCCACTCCCGCTTCCCCATGATGATGTTCTGGGGGCCGGAGCTGGTGAAGCTCTACAACGACGCGTACCGGCCCATGCTGGGCAGCAAGCACCCCCAGGCGATGGGGCGGTCCGGACGGGAGGTCTGGGCGGAGATCTGGGACATCCTCGGCCCGTTGGTCTCCCAGGTACGCGAGGAGGGCCTCGCCACCCTGTCGGAGAACCAGCGGCTCTTCCTGGAGCGCAACGGCTTCCCCGAGGAGTGCTACTTCACCTTCTCGTACAGCCCCATCCGCGATGAGAGCGGGAAGATTGGCGGCGTGCTCGACACCGTGGTGGAGACGACCAGCCAGGTGCTGGACGCGCGCCGCCTGCGGACGCTGCAGGAGGTGGCCATGCGCACCGCCGCGGGCCTCCGGACCCGCCGCGACACCAGCGCCCGGGCCCTGGAGGCCCTGGCCACGAACCCGGCGGACCTGCCCTTCGCGCTCCTGTACCTGCTGGACGCGGACGGCACCGGCGCCCGGCTCGAGGCCCGCATGGGCCTGGAGGGAGACTGCGTCGCGTGTCCCGAGCGCGTGCTCCTGGACGACGCCACCCGGGATCCCTGGCCCCTGGCCCGGGTGGCCCGCACGGGCCGGGCCGAGCGCGTGGAGGGGCTGCGCGAGCGCTTCGGCGCCCTGCCCCTGCGCGAGGACGTGCCCGCTCCGGACAGCGCGCTCGTGCTGCCACTGGCGCGGACGGGGGAGTCGGACCCGGCGGGGTTGCTCGTGCTGGGCCAGTCCCCCCGGCTCCCGGCGGATGCCTCCTACCGCTCGTTCCTGGAGCTCGTGGCCAGCAGCGTGGGTTCCGCGCTCGCGAGCGCCCGGGCCTACGAAGAGGCCGAGCAACGGGCCGAAGTGCTGGAGGAGGTGGACCGGGCGAAGACGGCCTTCTTCTCCAACGTCAGCCATGAGTTCCGCACGCCGCTGACGCTCATGCTGGGCCCGCTGGAGGATGTCCTCTCCAACAAGGCCCTCCCGCTGAACCCCTGGCAGGAGGAGCGGCTGCGACTCGTCCAGCGCAGCAGCCAGCGGCTGTACCGGCTCGTCAACAGCCTGCTCGACTACAGCCGCCTGGAGGCGGGCCGGACGCGAGCCACCTTCGAGCCCACCGACCTGGCGGCGCTCACCACCGAGCTTGTGACCGCCTTCGAACCGTTGGTGGCGAAGGCGGGGATGCGGCTGGTGGTGGACTGCCCGCCCCTGCCCGGGCCCGTCTGGGTGGACCGCGATCTCTGGGAGAAGATCGTCCTCAACCTCGTCTCCAACGCCTTCAAGTTCACCTTCGAGGGCCAGCTCGCCGTGCGGCTGCAGTGGCGGGGCGACCGCGTGGAGCTGTCCGTCCAGGACACCGGCACCGGCATCCCCGAGGCGGAGCTGTCCCGCGTCTTCGAGCGCTTCCACCAGGTGGAGGGCGCGCGGGGGCGCAGCCACGAGGGCAGCGGCATCGGACTCGCGCTGGTGCACGAGCTGGTGAGGCTGCACGGAGGCCACGTCAGTGTCGTGAGCACCGTGGGCCAGGGCAGCACCTTCACGGTGGCCCTGCCCACCGGCACGGCGCACCTGCCTTCCGAGCAGCTCCGCGACCGCGCGCCGGCCGACGTCCGGACTCCGGGCCCGGGCGCCTTCGTCCAGGAAGCGGCCCAGTGGCTCGCCCCTGCCCTGCCCGATCCGCTGACCGCGCCCGCCGCCCGGGCGCCGGAAGGGGCCGCTGGCGCTCCAGCCCCGCACGGCCGCGTGCTGCTGGTGGATGACAACGAGGACATGCGCGACTACGTGCGGCGCGCGCTCGAAGGCCACTTCAAGGTGGAGGCGGTGGCGGACGGACACCACGCGCTCGCCGTGGCGCGGGAGCGTCCCCCGGACGTGGTGCTGTCGGACGTGATGATGCCGGGGCTGGACGGCTTCGGACTCCTGCGCGAGCTGAAGTCGGACCCGCGCACGGCCCACGTCCCGGTCATCCTCCTGTCGGCCCGGGCGGGAGAGGAGGCGAAGGTGGAGGGGCTGAACGCGGGCGCGGACGACTACCTGGTGAAGCCCTTCGGCGTCCGCGAGCTGGTGGCCCGGCTGGAGGGGACCGTGAACGCCGCCCAGGCCCGGGCCCTGAGAGAGGAGCTGCTGCGGGCGCTCCAGCTTTCGGAGACGCGCTACCGATTGGCCACCCGGGCCACGAAGGACGCCATCTGGGACTGGAACCTCCTCACCCAGGAGGTGATCTGGAACGAGGGGCTGCAAGCGCTCTTCGGCTACAGGGCCGCCGAGGTGCGCCCCGTCTCCACCTGGTGGTACGAGCAGATCCACCCGGAAGACCGGGAGCGCATCAGCCGCGACATCCACGGCGTCATCGACGCGCCCGGGGGCAGCGACTGGCGCGGCGAGTACCGCTTCCGCCGGCAGGACGGCACCTACGCCTTCGTGGAGGACCGGGGCTGGGTGGTGCGCGACGTCCACGGCACGGCCATCCGCATGGTGGGCGCCCTCCAGGACGTCACGCTGCGCAAGCAGGCCCAGGCCCAGCTGCAACAGCGCGCGGACTTCGAGCAGCAGCTCATTGGCATCGTCAGCCACGACCTGCGCAACCCCGTGAGCGCCATCCTCCTGGGCGCTGCCAGCCTCATGCGCCGCGATGAGCTGGACGAGCGCAGCACCAAGGCCGTCAGCCGCATCCAGACGTCCGCGGAGCGGGCCCACCGGATGATCCGCGACCTGCTCGACTTCACCCAGGCCCGCCTGGGCGGAGGCATCCGCATCCAGCGCCGGCCCACGGACCTGCACGAGGTCCTCCAGGGCGTGGTGGAGGAGATTGAAGCGACGCACCCGGACCGGGAACTCCAGGTGGAGGGCACCGGGCCCGGTCACGGCGAGTGGGATCCGGACCGGCTGGGGCAGATGGTCCAGAACCTGGTGACCAACGCCCTCAAGTACAGCCCCCCGGACACCCCGGTGCGCATCCAGACCCGGGCGGACGCCGACAGCGTGACGCTGGCCATCCACAACGCGGGCACGCCCATCCCGCCCGAACGGCTGGAGCAGCTCTTCCAGCCGCTCCAGCGCGTCAGCCGCGACGCGGACAACAGCGGCAGGAGCATCGGGCTGGGGCTCTACATCGTGAAACAGCTGGTGGAGGCCCACGGCGGCACCGTGACGGTGGCGTCCACGGCCGACGCCGGGACGACGTTCACCGTGCGCCTGCCCCGCACGCCTCCCGCCGCGACCTAGCAACACCCCGCAAAGCAAAAGGCCCGCGAGATTTCTCTCGCGGGCCTTTTTCATTTCAGAGTGGAGCTTACCGGGATCGAACCGGTGACCTCTTGAATGCCATTCAAGCGCTCTCCCAGCTGAGCTAAAGCCCCTTCTTGTGCTGCCTGCTGCTGGCACCGCTGTTGGGGAGCGGTGCCACCCGTCGAAAGCGGCGCTCTTCTACCGCTTCTTCGTCCCAGACGCCACAACTGTTTGCGGCTTCGCGACACTTTTTCCAACCTTCAACCGCTCCGCGACCTCTTCTCCTTCCCGGAGCAGGTCCGTGAGCTGCGCGGCGTGGTCCGCGGACGCCTTCTCGGCCGCTGCGATGGACGCGAGCAGCTTGGCGAAGCCCGCGGGCAGCTCCAGGCGCCCCTGCTGCACGGACTGCCAGACGGCCTCCCCCAACTCGCGGTGGGCCTGCTCCTTCTTGTCCTTGAGGAAGGCGGCCTTGCCATTGGCCCGCGCCAGCTCCGTGTTGCGCTCGACGGCCTCACGCAGCCGGGCCAGCTTGGCCTCGGCCGCCTGGAAGGCTTCGTTGATCTGCCGCATCACTTCGGACTGCTTCGGGTCTGCTGCCACGGCTGTCACCCTCGAAAGAAGTCGGTCGTGCGTAACGTGGCGGCTCGCCGACTGTCAACCCGGCTTGCGGACGAGCCGCGCGGCGAAGAAGCCCCCGCCGGGCACCCGGGGCGGCAGGGCGCGCAGGTACGGCCCGTCCACCCCCACCTGGAGC
>NZ_RAWG01000050.1 GCF_003611735.1 Corallococcus sicarius
GCGCTCGCTGTCAACTCGCTTGTTGACTGCCCTATTTTCTTGTCGACGCTACACCTCATCCAGAAGTACCTTCCGCGCCAGTGCGCGGGCTTCCGGGTGAGGGGCGCGGCTTCTACCACCGCGCACTCCAGAGTCAACCCTTTCGGCTCGACTCGCTCGACTCCTTGTTACGTCCGACTTTCGCGCTGGCTGCTCGCTTTCGTCGGGGGCGCGGCTTCTAACTTCCTGCCGCGTCTCCTGTCAACCACCGCTCTGCGACCTCTGATTCCCCACCGCAACCGCTTCAGCTCCGCCTCCCACGAGGCGGCAACCCGCTCCAACCCCTTCAACGCCCGCTGATCAACTGCCCTGCTGCGGTAACCATCTAAGAAGTGAACCGGAGATTGTCAACTTCTCGTCACCGGCTGAACCAGGCCTCGTTCTCGCGGGATTTCTTCCCCGGGGTCCGCTGCCGTGTTCGCTCCAAGTGGCCTCGTAAAACTGCCGTCCTGGATCACTTCTTCCCGCGTCGTTCAAGTGCCACCGGAGTGGCGCCTGCGTGTCGCCGCGAGGTGTGCGGCTTATCCAACAGACGACCGGGCAGCGCAAGAAGTTTGATGCAGGCTGCCGGCGCATCGCGACGTGGTGGAGGGAAAACGCGGAGCCCGCTCCACCGATTCCCGCAGGACCTCAGCTCCCGAGCTTGAGCTTGGACAGGTCCACCCGTCCCCTGCGGCACTGCTCCGCGACCACCACCGAGCGCAGCTCATGATAGGCGCGCTCGAAATCATCGTTCACGACGATGTAGTCGTAGGACGCGATTCCCCGCTCGATCTCCGAGCGAGCGCCCAGCATGCGCCGACGGATGGTTTCGTCGGAGTCCGTCTGCCGATCCCGGAGGCGGCGCTCCAGTTCATCCATGGAGGGCGGCAGCACGAAGATGAGGACCGCGTCAGGGTGCTTGCGCTTGATGGCCTGTCCGCCCTGCACGTCGATGTCGAAGACGGCGGTGCCACGACGGCGCCGCGCTTCGTCCACCACGGACTGGGGGCTTCCGTAGAAGTGGCCGTGCACCTCGGCCCATTCCACGAACTCGCCCTGCTCGATCTTCTCCTGGAAGCTGGCCACCCCAACGAAGTGGTAGTCCACCCCTTCCTGCTCCTTGCCCCGGGGCCGGCGGGTGGTGACGCTCGTGGAGAAGATGCCGTCCGGCATCTCCTTCAGCAGGCGGTGCGCAAGGGTGGTCTTGCCCGCCCCTGAAGGAGCGGAGAGTACGAGCAGCAGGCCAGGCTGGAGTCCAGAGGGTTCGTTCATTCGACGTTCTGCACCTGTTCGCGGATGCGCTCGACTTCAGCCTTCATCGAGACCACACGCGAGGAAATCTCCGCGTGCTGACTCTTGGAGCCTGTCGTGTTCACCTCGCGGTGCATCTCCTGCACGAGGAAATCCATGCGCCGGCCCACGGGCTCGGGGCTCGCCATCAGCAACCGGAACTGGTCGAGGTGGGTCGCCAGCCGGGTCACCTCTTCGGCAATGTCCGTTCGCTCAGCGAACAGGGCGACTTCCTGCGCCAGTCGCTGCGGGTCCACCGCGACGCCGCGCGCGAGTTCCGCCACACGCTCGGTGAGCCGCTGCTGGTAGTCATTCACCGCGCGAGGCGCGAGCCCGGCCACTTCCCGGCTCCACCCTTCGATGAGCTTCATCCGGGTGTCGAGGTCCGTGTGGATGGACTCACCCTCGGTGTTCCGCATCGTCTCCAGCGCGGAGAGGGCCTGCTGGAGCGCGGTCTGGGTGGCCTGGGTGGCGGACTCCACGTCCACCCCCTTCTCCTCCAGGCGGATGACTCCCGGCTGGTTGGCCACCTGGGACCAGGCCACCTCCGCGGACAGACCCAGGGCGGTGGCGACCTCCCGGAAGGCCCGGGCGTACTCGCGGGCGAGGGCCACATCCACCGTGGGAACATTGCCGGAGACGGTGGCGGCCTGGCGGCGCACCAGCACTTCCACCGAGCCTCGCGCGAGCCGGTCCTTCACCAGCTTCACGAGCGCGGGTTCCAGCGCGGACAGCTCGCGCGGCAGCCGGACCTTCACTTCACAGAACTTGTGGTTGAGCGAGCGCGCCTCCACGGAGACTTCCTCGTCTCCCACGCGGGCGCGTCCTGAACCAAATCCGGTCATGCTTTTGAGCATCGGGTCGGGTGCTAGGGGCTTTCCGTCCCGAGGTCAAGCCACCGTCTTGCATCCATTCCAATTCTGGTAGGGTCCGCCACGATGGCGTGGCACAAGCGGCTCGAAACGTGGGCGAAGCTGGCGCTGACGCTCCTGGCCTCAGTCCTCTTCTGGCGCCCTGGACGTCGTCGTCCGCTCGGAGCGCCCCTCCCCTCCCCTCGCAAGGTCCTGCTCGTGCGGCCGGACAACCGTGTGGGCGAAGCCCTGCTCACGACGCCCCTGTTGAGGACCCTCAAGGACCACGTCCACCCGCCTCCAGAGGTGCACGTGCTGGTGCATTCCAAGGTGGCCCGCGTCCTCCAGGGGCATCCCGAGATCGATGCCGTCGTGGCGTTCGACCGGAGATACCTGTGGCTGGGGCCCCTGGCGCCTGGGATCCGTGCGCTCCGGCGTGCCGGCTATGACACCGTGGTGGATTGCGCCAACTGGAGTGCTCCTTCGGTGACGAGTGCGCTGATTGCCCGGATGGCGGGTCCCAAGGCGGTCGTCATCGGGCCGGGCGTCTGGCCCGTGAACCTGCTGCAGTCAGTGTCGGTGCCCGCCCGCCTTGATACCCGGCGCGAAGCCGTGCAGCGAACGCACCTGCTCACGCCCCTGACGAATGGGGCTGTCGCGCAAGGGCTCTCCTTCCGGGAGCCGGTCGTCGGGATTGCGTTCCGCGGATATCTGGAGGCGTTCACAGGGTCGGGTTCGCGGCGCGCGGTCATCAACCCGGGGGGCCGGCTGGGCGAGCGTCGCATCCCGGCCGAGGCCTTCGCGGCCGCTGCGCGGGAGTTGCTCTCGCTGGGCTATGCGCCCGTCGTCACATGGGGCCCGGGTGAAGAGCCCCTGGCGCAGGCAGTGCTCGCGGGTGCACCGGGGGCGGAGCTTGCCCCGGCCACGAGCATCGACGAGCTCGCGGCACTCATGCGGACCGCCGGGCTCACCGTCTGCAACAACACCGGGCCCATGCACCTGTCCGTCGCCGTTGGAGCGCCCACCCTGGCGTTCTTCCTGCGCATGGACATGGAGCGCTGGGGCCATGCGGTCGCGCCCCATCGAATGGTGGACCTGACGCCCCTGGTGGATGGGGCCTCCGGCGTGAGGCTGGAACACCGCGTGGCCGAGGAGGTCCGGTCGTTCGTCGCGGAGCGTGGCTCGCTCACGGGGTGAGCGGGCGCTCTCGTTCGGGCACCATCTGCGGGATGTCCTGCTCCACGGGCCAGGCTCGCAGGCAGTGGGGGCAGTGGACTTCGGGTGGGGGGCCCTCGTGCGCTTCGAGGGGGCCCTTGCAGTAGGGACACCCCAGGATGGCTTGCAGCACGGGGTCCAGGCCCATGGCTACTTCGTGCCTTCGCGCCCGAGCCTGCGTGCCAGCTCCGTGGTGCTGTGGTCCTTCGGGTCTCCCGCCACCGCGGTCCTGCCTCCGTAGGCCCGGACCTCGTCCCCCTCTGGAATGGAGTCCGGCGTGTAGTCCGTCCCCTTCACGTGCACGTCTGGCTTGAGCGCGCGGATGATGGCTCGCACGTTCGCTTCGTCGAAGACGACAACCCGGTCGGTGCACGCCAGCGCCGCCACCAGTTCCGCGCGCTCCGCCTCCGGGATGTGGGGGCGTCCCGGCCCCTTGTAGGCCCTGGTGGAGGCATCCGAGTTCACCGCCACCACCAGGATGTCCGCGAGGGCCTTCGCGCCTTCCAGGTACCGGACGTGGCCGACGTGCAGCAGGTCGAAGACTCCGTTGGCCAGCGCCACCGTGCGGCCCTGCTCGCGCCAACGTTCCCGCTCCTCCGCGATGGCGGCGAGGGGGCGAAGCTTGTCCAGGGTGTTCATCGCTGGCTCCGCAACTCTCCGAGGAGTTCTTCCCTGGAGACCGTCGCCGTGCCGGGCTTCTGCACGACCAGGGCTCCTGCCACGTTCGCCAGCCGCGCCGCTTCCGCGAAGGTCGCTCCGGCCGCGAGCGACAGGGCGAGGCTCGCGATGACCGTGTCGCCGGCGCCCGTCACGTCCACCGCCGACTTCGCTCCGTGCACGGGAATCAGGTCCACTCCGCCCTTCGCATCGAAGAGCGCCATGCCGTGCCTCCCTCGCGTCACCAGCAGGGCCTGGCACTCCAGCTTGCGCACCGCCGCGTGTCCCGCTTCCAGCAGGTCCTCCTTCGTGCGCACCGGACGGCCCGTGAGTGCTTCCAGCTCCGGCTCGTTGGGCTTGCACACCGTGAGGCCTACGAAGGAGGCGAGCGCGTAGCGGCTGTCCACGCAGACAGGCAGTCCGCTCCGGGCGAGCTTCCGCAGCACCTCGCGGACCTCGTCGCTGACCACGCCAGCGCCGTAGTCGGAGACGACCACCGCGTCCGCGTCCTTCGCCGCGGCTTCCACCTGACGGGCAATCGCCTTGCGCATCCGGGGCGGCAGGGCGCCTCGCTGCCCCCGGTCCACCCGGAGCATCTGCTGCCTCGTGGTGCTCACGCCACCCGCGAGGATGCGGGTCTTCGTCTCCGTCTCGATGGTCCGGCTGCTGACCGCGTGCAGCCGGATGCCCGCGGCGTCGAAGAGCTTGCGCAGCGACCTGCCCATCGGGTCCACGCCCAGTGCGCCCACCGCCGTCACCTGGCCGGACAGCGTGCGGACATTGGCCGCCACGTTGGCGCCGCCGCCGAGCTTCACTTCCGAGGACTCGTAACGAACGATGAGCACCGGGGCCTCGCGGCTCACCCGGTCCGTCTGCCCGTAGAGATAGTGGTCGGCGACCAGGTCTCCCACCAGCAACACCCGGCGGCGCGCGAAGGCGAGGGGCAGACGCGAGGATGGAGCTGTCGGACGTGAGGACGAGACCGCGGCCATGGGCGCGCTTTGTCCCACAGCCCTCCGACCCTCACAAGTCGCGCGTCTGTGGCCTCAGCCCTAGGGCCCGCCGCAGATGGGACTCGCCCTCGAGGACCTGCACGCCCAGGCGCACCACCCAGGCCTCGAACCCCGGTGGCAGCCGCACCGCGTCCTTCTCCGTCGTCACCACGAGCGTGCCCTGCTGCCGCGCCCGGGCTTCGACCCCGCGCAGTTCGTCCGCGGTGAAGCGGTGGTGATCCGGGAAGAGGGCGGCATCCCGTACCTCCGCACCCAAGGCCGTGAGCGTTTTCAGGAAGCCTCCGGGCCGGGCCAGCCCCGCGAGCGCGAGCACCGGCCTTCCCGTGAGCGCGTTCGTCGCGTGCTCGGTGCCCGAGGGATCCCACCAGCCCGTGGGCCCGTAGCGCGTCCGGATCCGGGGCGCTGTCACGGCTTCGAGCCAGGGAATGGGGACCGCGGGTTCTTGCGACACGGGGGCCGCTCTCAGCCAGAGGAGCGTGGCCCGGCGCAGGGCCGAGGGTGGTTCCCGCAGGGGCCCCCTTGGGAGCAGGTGGCCGTTGCCCAGGCCTACGGATTCGTCCACGACGACGAGGTCCTCGTCCCGATGGAGACGGCGGTGCTGGAAGCCGTCGTCCAGCAGGACCGTGTCCAGACCGAAGTCGTCCCTTGCCCTGCGTGCCGCCGCGACCCGATCCGCTCCCACGAAGAGGCGGGCCTTGGGACACCTTCGCGCTAGCAACAGGGGCTCGTCTCCGGCCTCCTCCACCGAGGGGGGAGGTTCGGCTCCCGTGAAGGTCAGCGGCTCCCGGGATTCGCGCCCGTAGCCTCTCGTGAGGATGCCGACCTTGCGACCTTCGCGGAGCAGCAGCTCGGCCAGGTGCAGCACCGCGGGCGTCTTGCCCGTGCCCCCCACGTTGACGTTGCCGACCGACACAACCCTCAGTCCTTCGACATGTTCGGCTTGCAGCAGGCCGCTGTCGTAGAGCGCGCCTCTCAGGCGGACTGCTCCGCTGTACGTCCAGGAGAGGAGCACGAGGGGGGACAGGAAGGCGCGACGGGCCCATGGCTCGGGGGCCGGGGGGTAGAAGACGCGCTCCAGGGCCGTGGGGGCGCTGTGTTCCGGGCCCTGCGTGGCGGTCATCGCCGGGCCTCCGCCGCCTGCTGGTAGAGGTCCAGGACGCTGGTGGCGATGAGGGTGTTCGTCGGGTGCTCGGTCGTGGCCCGGGCTCCTGACAAGGCGGCGGCCACCACTGCGTCCACCGTGGGCGCTTCCACCTTCGCATCCGCGAGGTCCGGGAGCGCTCCTTCGTTCACTGCCACCACGCGGACTCCACAGGCCCTCGCTTGCGCCGCGGCCCTTGCGCTCCAGTCGTTCCCGAGGCCGAGGATCCAGACCTCGTCCAGGGCCTGCAGCCAGTTCGCGAAGGCCGGGCCCTGCTGGTAGCCCGCGAACGTCACCTGCCCCGTGAGGCGTCGCTCCGTCACCAGCGTCCGGGTTGCGTCGAGCAGCGCTCCGTCCCCCACCAGTACAAGGCGGGCTTCCGGGCGGTGTCGCGTCAACGTGGCGAAGGCTTCGACTCCGAGCGCGTGACGCCGGCTCTCCTGGAACGTGGAGATCATTCCCACGAGGTACGTGTCCCCGAGGCCCAGGTCTCGACGCAGCGTCTGTCGGTCCTTCGTCGGCTCGAACATCGGATCCACCAGCGCGGGGAGTACCTGGACGGGGCGGTGTCGGCCTTCGAGCCTGGCTCGCAGATGGCTCGCGGGCACCGTGTAGCCGGCGGCCTCGGGCAGGGAGGCTCGCAGGGAACGGGGCGCGTGGATGGAGCGGATCCGCACCGCGCCTTTCGGCGTTCCCCATCTGGCCAGGAGATGGTCGTGGGTGAAGTGGGCGTGCAGCACGTCCACCTTTCGCTGGCGGAGTGCTCGC
Source organism: Corallococcus sicarius (assembly GCF_003611735.1). Lineage (GTDB taxonomy): Bacteria > Myxococcota > Myxococcia > Myxococcales > Myxococcaceae > Corallococcus > Corallococcus sicarius. Next base: position 6,957 of record NZ_RAWG01000050.1, read on the forward strand.
AGGTCGCTCCACAGCTCCCAGGGCGGCGACTTCACGGACAATGCGAGGCCTCCCTCGTCCAGGAGGCCCAGGGCCTGGAAGCGCGGGACGGCGGGCTCCTCCGCGGCGATGTCCCGGCGCTTGCGGTCCACCGCGACCGTCACCTCGTGGCCCAGGGCTCGCTGTGCCTGAGCCAGCAGCGCGACGTTCTCCGCCGGGCCGCTCCAGAACGGACTCGCCAGCAGGTGCAGGATGCGCATCAGCGCTTCACCAGCGATTGGTAGAGGTCGCTCAGGGCCCTGGCTTCGTGTTCGACCCCGCAGCGGCGACGCGCCTCCTCCGCGGCGTTGCGGCCCACCTGGCGCGCTCTTTCTGGCTCACGGGTCAGTTGCTCCAGCAGCTCCCGCAACCCCTTCACGTCTCCAGGCTCGAAGAAGAAGCCGGTGCGCCCGTGCTCGATGAGCGTGTCCAGGTACGGCAGCTTCGAGGCCACCACGCAGCAGCCCGACGCCATCGCCTCCACGTGCACCAGCGAGTAGCCCTCCGCGTAGGACGGGTGCACCAGGATGCTCAGGCCCTGGTACCAGGGCTCGATGACGGACTGCTCACCCGCGAGTTTCACCCGATCCTCGATGCCCTGGCGCAGCCCGTTCACCCACGCCTGGTCCGGGCCCTTCGCGAGCCCCACGAGCACCGCCTGCCACTCCGGTCGCTCCGGCAACAGCGGCCTCAGGGCTTCGATGAAGTCGCCCTGCCCCTTCTCCTTGCGGATGCGCCCGATGACCCCGATGCCGTAGCGCCCGCCCTGCCCCAGCCGCTCCCAGGCGGCGTCCCGGTCTTCCGGCGGACGGAAGCGCGTGAGGTCGATGCCGTGCGCGATCACCGTGGAGGGCAGCGCGATGACGTCGGAGATCTGCCTCGTGAGCGACACCAGTGCGTCCGCGCCCCGGGCGAGCCAGCGGGTGAAGCGCGTGGGCGCCACCGACGTGTGCCTCGTGAAGACGAGGCGGACGCGGCCTCCCAACACCTTCAGCAACATCCCCGCGAGGAGTTCGTTGTTCCGGTGTGCGTGCCAGACGATGGGCTCCCGGTGGGAGCGGCGGATCAACTCCGCCCAGGTGATGCGCGGCAGGTCCGCCGTCAGGCCCGAGCCGATGACCCGCGTCTCCTCGCCCTTCGCGAGCGCTGGCACCACGGACTCCACGTGCCGGGTCACTCCCGTGTACCGCTTGTGGAAGTGGGGATGGACGATGAGCGTCATGGGCTTTCCTGGCGGCGTGGCAGCGCGGCCATCGCTTCGGCGTTGCGGTCGCTGGCTCCAGAGATCCGGCGCACCGTGGCCCCGGCCCGGGCTCCCAGGGAGCTCAGGCGGTTCGGGTCCTCCAGCAGGCCCTCCAGCGCGGTGTACAGCGCCTCTGCGTCCGCCACCGGGATGCCTCCGTTTCCTTCCAGCACCGCGACACTGTCCCGGAAGTTGTCCATGTGCGGGCCGAACAACACCGGCTTGCCCTGCCCCGCTGGCTCCAGGATGTTCTGGCCGCCCCGCTTCGTGAACGACCCTCCCACGAACACCAGCGTGGCCAGCCGGTAGGCTCGGGACAGCTCTCCCATGGAGTCCATCACCACCACCGACGCCCGCTCCGGGTTCCCCTTCGAGCGCAGCCCCGCGGACAGGCCCCGCTCCTTCGCCAGGGCGAGGACCCGTTCGGCCCGGTTCACGTAGCGCGGCGCGATGACCAGCGCCAGCGAGGGCCAGCGCTCCCGTAGACGCTGATACACCTGCAACAGGATTTCCTCCTCGCCCTCGTGCGTGCTGCCCGCGATCCACACGGGCTGCTCCCGGGTGAGGCCCAGCGCGCTTCGCAGGGCTTCGTCCTCGGGCGCTGGGCCCGCGGCCAGGGCGTCGAACTTGGTGTTGCCGGTGGTGAGGACCCGCTCCGGTGGAGCGCCGAGCGTCCTGGCCCTTTCGGCCTCCTCTTCCTGCCGCATCAGCAGCAGGTCCAGGTCCTCCAGCGGATTCCCGATGAGCCCGAAGAGCGTCCGGTACTTGCCCACGTTCGCCGGGGAGAAACGCCCGTTGGTCATCACCACCCTCGCGCCGGATCGCTTCGCGGCCCGGATGAGGTTGGGCCAGACCTCCGTGTACTCCAGCACCAGCACGTCCGGTCGCAGGGCTCGCACCGCTCGCCTCGTCGCGCCCCACAAGTCATAGGGCGCGTAGACGACCCCGTCGATCTGCTTCGCCAGACGGTCGCGCGCCATCGCGTGGCCGCTGTCCGTCATCGTCGAGAGCACGATGCGGCACCCGGGGAAGCGCTGGCGCAGCGGGCCGAACATGGGCGCCAGGGCCAGCAGGTCTCCCGCGCTGGCTCCGTGCAGCCACAGCAGCGGGCCCGTTCCTTCGGGCAGCGCTCCCGGCGCGTAGAAGCCCAGCCGCTGCATCAGCCCATGACGCGTCTTCCGGTGCACGCAGAGCACCGGGAACAGCAGCGCGAAGAGGACGTAGGTGGCGACGATGTAGAGCAGGCGCATGGGCGACGTCCCGCGCTCTATCAGATGCCCGGCGCTCGCGGCACCACTCGCACCGGGCTGGGGACGAGCCAGGGACGCCACTCGTGGCCGAAGAAGCGTCCCGGCGCATGGGCCCAGACCTCCACCTGCACCGCTCCGGGACCGGTCAGCTCGACGTGCTGACCGTCGGGGCTCAGGCGGCCTTCTCCCCACACCCGGACCTCGAGCGTCCCCGGGACGTGTTCGGGGAGGCGCACCGTGAGCACCGCTCCCACGGGGGCCTCGCGGGTCTTCGCGTCGTACCCTTCCAGGGCGAAGCCGTTCGGTGCTCCGAGGGCCCGGAAGACGCAGAGGGCCTGGGTGCTCGCCAGGGCCTGGGTGACCTGCGCTTCGGCCTCGCGAGCGTCCTGGGAGAGCGGCCCTGGCAGAAGCTCCGGCGGAAACTCCAGGTCGAGCGCGCTGAAGACGGCTTCGTACGCGGGCAGGCCGTGCGCATCGTGCGCGCAGAGGGCGAGCCTTGGACGCGCTCTTGCCAGCTCCAGGAAGCGCGCCGTGGGTTCAGGCTCCGGGGCCACGAGCAACATCACGCCGTGCACCGGATTGACCATCGATGCTCCCAGCGCGGGCAGGAGGCGGCTCAGCGGATTGCGCAGGGCCTGCCGGAAGAAGGTGTCCGCCGAGTACAGCTCGAAGCCGGGCACCTGCCGTGCAGTGGCTTCGTCCCTCCAGGGGTTCTTCGCCTGGACCGGATGGGCGAGGACCGCCGTGCCTCCAGCGGCCTCGACCGCCGCGACGGCCTGTTCGGGCGGGCCCCAGGGCTTCACTCCCTGCAACGGCCGCTTCATTCCGAAGGCAGCCAGGTGACCCGCGCTCGTCGAGAGCTCCACCCCGGGGATGAGCAACACGCCGTCCGCCCACGTCGCGCTGGGAGGCTTGAGGTCGTTGTGGTCGGTGAGCACCACGAAGTCCAGGCCCGCGGCCTTCGCCGCCGCCGCGACCTGCGCTGGCGTCCCCTGCCCATCCGAACGCGTGGTGTGCACGTGGTACGCGCCGCGGATCCATGGCTTCGCTTTCGGCGCGAGGGGGACGACCGGGTAGTCCGCGAAGCCCGCCGCGAAGGCGAAGAAGCCCGCGATGCCCAGGAGGAGCAGCAGCACTCCGAGCACGGCGCGGACGCCCAGGGAGAGGAACCGTCGCGCTGACTTCACTCGCGGCCCCACCCATGGACCGCTGTCATGCGGCCTCGGGCGCCTGGGCGCGGCAATGGAGCGCGTGATGCCTTCATGCCGCTCCCCGCTCCACGGAGCCCGTCGTCTGCAGGCGCCACATGGAGGCGTAGCGACCTTCCTTCTGGAGCAGCTCCGCGTGGCTGCCGCTCTCCACGATGCGGCCTGCTTCCACCACGTGGATGACGTCCGCGCTCGTCACCGTCGTCAGGCGGTGGGCAATCACCAGCGCCGTGCGGCCCGGGAGGACCTTCGCCAACGCGGCCTGCACCTCGCGCTCGTTCTCCGGATCCAGGCTGCTGGTGGCCTCGTCCAGCACCAGCACCGGCGCCTTCGACAGCACCGCTCGGGCGATGCACAGGCGCTGGCGCTGGCCTCCGCTCAGCGTGACGCCGCGCTCACCGATGCGTGTGTCGTAGCCTTGCGGCAGCGCCTGGATGAAGCCGTCCGCGTTCGCGACCCTTGCCGCGGCCTCGACCTCTTCCTTCGTCGCGCTCGGCCTCGCGTGGCGCAGGTTCTCCAGCACCGTGCCCTGAAAGAGCAGCGGCTCCTGCGTCACCAGGGCGAACTGGGCGCGGACACTCGCCGCCGTGTACGTGTCCGCGTCCACTCCATCCAGGAGGATGCGGCCTTCCTGCGGACGCTCGAAGCGCAGCAGCAGCGACGTCACCGTGCTCTTGCCGCCTCCGCTGCCACCCACCAGCGCCGCCACCTGACCCACCTTCAGGTCCAGCGTCAGCCCTTCGAGCGCTCGCCGCTCTCCGTAGGAGAACCGCACGCCCTCCATCCGCAGCGACTCCCGCATCGATGGCGCGGGGATGGCTCCGGGCGCGTCCTCCACCGGGTGCTTCAGGTCGAGCAGCGCGAAGAGCCGCTCGCCCGCCGCTCCCGCCTGCACCGCGAACTGCGTCACCCGGCCCAGGTCCTTCACCGGCTGGTACACGAGGATCACCGCCGTCAGCAGCGACAGGAGCGCCTCCGGCTCCATCGCTCGCGTCGCCGCCGCGTACCCCAGCGCTCCCGCCAGCGCCGCCGCCGCCAGCACCTCCATCAGCCCCGGCACCCCACCTCGCGCCCAGGCCGCACCCACCACGGCCTTCTCATGCGCCGTGGCGTAGGACTCGAAGCGCGCGAGCTCCGCCTGCTGCCCGTTGAAGGCCTGGATGGTGCGCAGCCCTCCCAGCCCTTCGTGCAGCTGACCCGCGAGCTGCCCCAGTTGGGCCTGCCCCTCCCGCGTGCCCTTCAACACCTTGCGCGTGAGCTTCGAGGCGGGCAGCGCCGCCAGCGGAATCACCGCCAGCATCAGGCCACCCAGCAGCGGGCTCATCGACAGCGCCACGCCCCCCAGCACGATGATCTGGATCGTGTCGCGCAGGTAGGAGCCCACCGTGTACATGGCGGCCTGCTCCACCGCCATCACGTCCGAGGAGAAGCGGCTGAGCAGGTCTCCCGTCCGATGCCGGGACATCTGCGAAGGTGACAGCGCCGTGAGGCGCAGGAACAGGTCGCGCCGCAGGTCCTTCACCACGCGCTGCGCGAAGAGGCCCATGAAGTAGAACTGGCCCAGGTACCCCACGCCCTTCACCGCGCCCACGCCCAGCACCAGCACCGGGAAGCCCCAGAGCGCCGCTTCGCGCGGCAGGTCCGCCAGCCACGGCACCCGGTGCGCGCTCGCGAAGCCCTCCTCGCCACCCGACAGGAGGAAGCGCAGGGCCGGGCCCAACAGGTACGCGTACGCGCCCGTCGCGAGCCCCAGCAGCGCCATGCACACGAAGGCCAGGACGAGGATCCCCGCATGCGGCTTCGCGTAGCGCAGCAGTCGCCAGAGCGTGTGATGCATGGCTACTTCACCACCTTCTGCAGGGCCGCCCTCGCGAGCACCGAGTACGGGTTCAGCTCCAGCACCTTCATCAGCTTCTTGCGCGCGAGCGGCGCGTCGTCCAGGTCGATTTCGATGATGGCCGCGATGATCTGCGCGCGCTCCAGGTACGGGTCCAACGTCAGCGCCTGCTTGAGCACCTTGCGCGCCGCCAACGCCCGCTGCATCAGCGATCCGGGCGAGCCCCGGTACTTCGCCCAGGCGAGGTACGAGTAGTACTCGGGCTCGTGCTCGTTGAGCGACACCGCCTCCTCGAAGCCCTGGATGGCCGTGCGGTAGTCGCCCCGCTTCAGCGCGGACTCACCGCGACGCAAGGCAATCTCCGCGTCCACGTTGATGGCGGTCGCCCGGCCCACCACCTCCTGCCGGCTGAAGAAGTACTGGAGGTAGGCCCGACGCTTCTCGTCCACGCTCAGCACGCGGTACGAGGCGGACAGCTTCTCCTGCACCTGATCCAACAGGTCGCGCAGGTCCGAGATGTCGAACTCCGCGTAGGTGTCCGGATGAAAGCGCATCGCCGTCTCGTGGTACGCGCGCTCCACCGCTTCCTTGTCCGCCGCGATGTGCAGACCCAGCCCGCCGAAGTAGCTGCGCGTGATGATCCGCACCGCTTCCTCGCGCAGCGCCGCCGCGGTCTCCGGGGGCAGCGGCTTGCGCTTGCGCGGCGCGATGACGTCCGGCGCCGCCGATGCGCTCAACACGTCCGTCCCCGACGCCAGCGGCACCGGCGAGAACGTCACCCCGCCCGTCAACCGCAGGAACCACAAGAGCGTGTACGCCGCCCGCAGCTCCGCGCGCCCGTGCGCCAGCAAGTCCCGCAGGACGATGCGGCCATTCACCTGCATGGCCAGCTTGATGTCCTCCGTGTCCAGCGCCATCGCCTGGAGGTCCCGGCCGAAGTCCGCCGAGCGCACGGGGTATTCATTCAGGTGCGCGCGCAGCCCCGCCGCCACGACCCTCAACGGCATCCGCCGCCGGGCCGCCTCCAGGAGCGGCGCCAGGGCCGGCTGCTCCACCGAGGCCACCTCCGAGGAGAACTCGTCGCCCGCGTAGAAGGCGTAGCGGCCCTCCCGCATGGCCAGCACGCGGCCCAGCCGGTCCCTCGTGAAGTCGCGCAGCAGGGTCAAGAGCTCCTCCCCCACCGCCTCCACGCCCACGTCCGCCAGCGCCGCGCCGATGCGCATCCCGGAGGCGAGCGCCTCCACCACCGGCTGCTCCTGGGCCTCCGTGAGGACCTGACGCTCGCGCAGGAAGCGCGGGAAGGCGTCCTGCTTCGCGGAGGCGTCGAAGTTCACCGGCCCACCGCGCAGGAAGTACACGCGCCTCGACAGTCCCCGCCAGGCCACCACCAGCACGCCGTCGCGGCGCAGCCGGTAGAGCGAGTGCAGGAGCGCCGGCAGCGGGAAGCCCTTCAGTTCGCCCGTCGCCACCGCGGGGCGCGACATCGTGGCGGCCACGCCCGTCAGCACGACGGCCTGCGCGGCCTTCACCAGCGCCTCCAGCCGCGGCACCAGCTCCCCCGGCTTGAGCGGATCCGGGATGTACGCGTTGACCTTCAGGTCCAACACCGAGCCCACGCCGCGCGCCCGGCCCAGGTGCCCCTTGTCGATGGCCACGATGGGCACCCGCCCGCCCTGGCTGTGCGAGCGGAGGAGGTGCACGACGTGCTGCCCCTCCACGTGCGGCAGGTCCACCCCCAGCACCACCACGTCCGGGTTGTCCGCCGAGAAGTGCTCCAACGCCATCACGGCGTCATTCACCGCCCGCACGGTGTACCCGGCCTGGGAGAGCAGGCCCGTCAGGTGCTCGAGTGTCGGGGGGTGGCTCTCAGCGAGCAGAAGCGTCTTCAAGGGGGCCGCAGTCTACAGCCTCCCTCCCCTCGCGCATCAGGTACGATGCGGGCCTCGTGCCGCCCATGACGCCGCCGCCCTCCCCCCGCATCCTCGTCGTGGCAGGCGAGGCCTCCGGCGACACCCACGCCGCCGAACTCGTCGCCGCCCTCCAGGCCCTGCGCCCCGACCTCACCTTCTTCGGCATGGGGGGGACCCGCCTGGCCGCACGGGGAGTGGAGCTGCTCTTCGACGCCCGCGAGGTGTCCGTCATGGGCATCACCGAGGTGCTGCCCCGCATCCCGCGCATCCTGCGGATCATGAAGGGCCTGGCTGACGCCGCCGCCGAGCGAAAGCCGGACTGCGCCATCCTGGTGGACATCCCGGACTTCAACCTGCGGCTCGCGAAGAAGCTCAAGGCGCAGGGCATCCCGGTGGCCTACTACGTCTCCCCGATGATCTGGGCCTGGCGCCGGGGGCGCGTGCGCACCATCCAGCGGCTGGTGGACCGGATGCTCTGCATCCTGCCCTTCGAGGAGGACTTCTACCGCGAGGCCGGTGTCCCCGCCCGCTACGTGGGCAGCCCCGTGCTGGAGCAGATGCCCGCCGCGGCCAGCGCCCGGGAGTTCCGCCAGCGCCTGGGCCTGTCGCTGGACGCTCCCACGCTCGCCCTGTTGCCCGGCAGCCGGATGGGCGAGATCCGCCGCATCCTGCCCACCCTCGTCGGGGCGGCGAAGCAGTTGTCCCAGGAGCGCCCGGGCCTCCAGGTCGTGGTGCCGGTGGCGCCCACCATCGACCGGCAGGAGATCACCTCCCGCTTCGAGGGCAGCGGCGTGACGCCGGTGTTGGTGGACGGCCGCGCCCCGGAGGTGGTGGGGGCGAGCGACGCCGCGGTGGTGGCGTCCGGGACGGCGGTGCTGGAGGCGGGGCTGATGGAGCGGCCCCTGGTCGTCGTCTACCGCGTGTCGCTGGTGACGTACTGGGTGGGCCGGATGATGCTGAAGGTGGCCTTCGTGTCGCTCATCAACCTGCTGGCCGGCCGGCGCGTGGTGCCGGAGCTGCTCCAGGGCGACATGACCCCGGAGAAGATCGCCACCGAGGTCCGCAACGTCTGGCTGCCGGGCGCGCCCCGGGACGCGATGATCGCAGGGCTGGCCGAGGTGCGCGGGCGGCTGGGCGCGGTGGGGGCGGCCCACCGGGCGGCGGAGACGGTGTTGGAGCTGTTGCCCCCGCGTCCTGTGTCCTGAGAGTCAGGGAAGCGGGTAACGGACGGCGGCGCGCCGCTTTGGGTGTTCCTGCGCCGGGTTTGGGGTATGTCCGCCCGGCCATGAACCGTGCGCTGGTCTGCATCCCCACCTACAACGAGCGGGAAAACATCGGGCCCATCACCCAGGCGGTGCTGGCGGCCGATCCCCGCGTGGACATCCTCGTCGTCGACGACAACTCGCCCGACGGGACGGGGCAGCTCGCCGACGAACTGGCCGCGAAGGACCCGCGCGTGCGCGTGCTCCATCGCGAGAAGAAGGAGGGGCTGGGCCGTGCGTACCTGGCCGCCTTCCGCTGGGCGCTCGCCGAGGGCTACACGTACATCCTGGAGATGGACGCGGACTTCAGCCACGACCCGCGCTACCTGCCCACCTTCCTGGACACCGCCGAGCGCGGCGCGGACCTGGTGCTGGGCTCGCGCTACGTGCCGGGCGGCGGCACCGTGAACTGGGGCGTGGGCCGGAAGATCATCAGCCGGGGCGGTTCGCTGTACGCGCGCAGCATCCTGGGCGTGGACGTGCGCGACCTCACCGGCGGCTTCAAGTGCTTCCACCGCCGCGTGCTGGAGACCCTCAACCTGGACGAGGTGCGCAGCACCGGGTACGCGTTCCAGATTGAGCTGACCTACCGCACGCTGCGCAAGGGCTTCACCGTGCGCGAGGTGCCCATCGTCTTCGAGGACCGCCGCGTCGGGCACTCGAAGATGAACAAGAAGATCTTCATCGAGGCCCTGGGCATGGTCTGGAAGCTGCGTTTCACCGTCTAGCGCGCCCCCGGGAACCGCATGACGCTGCCCAGCATGGTGTCCACGTTCCTCGTGTCGCTGTCCGCCATCTTCTTCGTGGTGGACCCGATTGGCGTCGTGCCGCTGTTCCTGGCGATGACCGCGGGGGACTCGAAGGAGAAGATCCGCAGCACCGCGCTGCGCGCCTGTCTGGTGGCGTGCGGCATGATGCTGTTCTTCGCCCTCTTCGGCCGCATCATCTTCCAGGTGTTCGCGGTGTCGCTGGGCGCCTTCCGCGTCGCGGGTGGCATCCTGCTGCTCATCACCTCCCTGGACATGCTGCGCGCCCGTCCTTCCTCCACGCGCACCAGTCCCACCGAGGAGGAGGAGGGCGCGGTGAAGGAGGACGTGGCCATCGTCCCGCTGGCCATCCCGCTGCTGGCGGGGCCGGGCGCCATCGCCACCGCCATGGTGCTGATGGCGCGCAGTGGAACGTCCGCCCTCTCCGCGCTGCCGGTGGTGGCCGCCGTGGTGCTCACCTTCGGGGCGAGCTACTTCATCCTCAACGCGTCCAGCCTGGTGCAGCGGGTGCTGCGTCAGTCCGGCGTCGCCATCCTGGAGCGCGTGTCCGGCCTCATCCTCGCCGCCATCGCCGTGCAGTTCATCGCCGACGGGGCGAAGGAACTGCTCAAATAGAGTCGTCCGCGCCCGCGACCCACACCGTGCCGTCCTTGCGCACGGTGCCCTGGGGCTGGCCGTCCATGGTGAGGTGTTCCGGGCTGGAGCGCTGCGCGTCGTACGCGTAGCCGCCCTGGACCTCCTGCAGGTACACCACCACCGCGTCCACCACGTTCTCCTGCACGATCTTGAACGAGGCGTCCGCGCACTCCGTGTCCTCGCTGAAGAAGCGCTCCAGCGTGGACTCCTCCGGATGGCGCACGTAGACGACGACAGGGGCCTTCGCCTCCTTGCCCTCGGCGACGAACTGCTGGATGGCCTGCGACGGCGCGGGCTGCTGCATCAGCGCCTGGATGAGCGTGCACTTCTCGCTCTCCACCGCCATGCGCTTCGCGTACGGCACGGTGCGCACACAGCCGGCGGCGCCGAGCAGGCCCAGGCCCGCGACCACGAGCACGAACCGGATGCGAGGAAACTCCACCATGTGACACCTCACGGCTTTCGCCACCGGGGGGTGAAGGGCGCGTTCGTCAACGACGGGTCCTCCACCGCGATGATGTACTCGGCGCGGCGGTTGGCCGCCTCCGCCGTCTCATCCGGCGTGGACACCGCCGGGGACTGCTCTCCAAACCCTTCGTAGAACACCGGCACCTTGAGGCCGCGCTGGCGGAACCAGGCGGCGATGCTCTTCGCGCGCTTGAGCGACAGCTCGCGGTTGTCCTCCGTCTTCCCCACCGTGTCGGTGTGGCCGAGCACGTACAGGCGCAACGACGCCCAGCGGCCGTATTTGTTCAACGCCTCCGTGACGCCCTTGTAGCTGGCGTCCAGCTTGCCCTTCTCCGACGGCGGGATGTCCGAGCGGCCGGAGGGGAAGCTCACCTCCTCGTGCGGCACGTCCACCTGCCACGGGAAGAGGTCCACGCCCGTGTAGTAGTCCGAGGTGTCGAAGGCGCGCAGGCTGATGCGCATCACCTTGCCCTCCGCCGGCAGCCACTTCACCTCCAGCGGCGTGCCCGCGGGCGCGCCCTTGAAGTCCACGTCACCCGCGAAGGCCTTCTTGCCGGTGTCCATCAACACGGTGACTTCCGTCTTCGCGGCCGGCCGGGAGAGCGTGAAGCGCACCCTGCGCGCGGCCACGTCCACGTCCTCGCGGCGCACCTCCAGCTTCAGCGGGCCGTACAGCTCCGTGTCGAAGGAGAGCGGCATGCTGCCGGGCTCCGTCCCTTGCGGGAACTGGACGGTCAGCTCGCCCTCGTAGTGGAACTTCCCCTCCGGCTGCTCCAGGGCGAGGCGCCGGGTGATGCCCGGCTTGCCGCCCCCCTTGAGCTCCACCGTCTTGCCGTCACTGCGCTTGAGCTTCACCTCGAAGCCGGCAATGGGCTCCTCGATGTGGACGAGCAGCGTGGGCACGCCCTCTCCCAGGGCCGCGCGGCCCTCCAGGGACACCCGGATGGCCTCCGCGAACGCCGGCAGCGGGAGGCTCAACAGGGCCACGAGAGGTAGGAGTCGAACGGACATATGCGGCGTCAGCCTCGGCGTCGCGGGGGAGGTGGAGAGGCAACCTCGGCCCGGGGGAACGGATTCCCCAACCCTACCGCACGCCCACGAGCGTGATGCCGCGCGCGGTGGCGCCCGCGAAGAGGGCAGGTGCGTCCAACAGCACCGTGCGCCCTACCTCCAGCGCCAGCACCCGGGCACCCACCTCCGCCATGACCTCCAGCGTGCGGGGGCCCACGGCGGGCAAATCAAAGCGCAGGTCCTGCTCCGGCTTGCAGCGCTTCACCACCACCGCGCCCGGGCCGCCCAGCTTCGCGCCCCGGCGGATGGTCTCGTCGGTGCCCTCCACGGCCTCCAGCGCGAGCACGTGGCCGTCGCGCACCACCACCGTCTGGCCCACGTCCGCCTGGCCCAGCAGCACCGCCACCTCGCGGCCCAGGGCGACGTCCTTCTCCTGCGCGGGCTTCAGTGCGGGGCCGGCCAGGTGGCCCTCCGGGCACAGCACCTCTCCCAGGAAGTCCGTGGGCGCGATGATGGTGATGCCGCGCGCCTCGAAGTCCGCGGCCACCGCGCGCAGGAGTGCATCGTCCCGGAAGCTGCGCAGGCGCGAGATGATGCGCACCGCGCCCAGGTCCGGCCGCGCCTCCGACAGCGCCTTCACGCGGCCGATGCCGCCCGCCATGGCCGCCCGGCTGACGCCTGCCTGCCGGAAGACCTTCTGGATGCGGTCCACCTGCCCCACGCGCACCCAGGCGAAGTGGCCCACCTCCGCTTCGAGCGCCGGATCCGTCTCCCCCCGGTGCGCGGCGACGACGACGTCCAGGCCGCGCGCACGGGCGGCCCGCGCGAAGAGGAAGGGAAGCTGGCCGTTGCCCGCGATGAGCCCGATGCGCTCCACCCGTTCCCCTTTCGTCCCGTGAAGAGGGCGCGCGCGCCTAGCGCGTCACGCCGCGCTTGCTCGTCTCCACGAAGCGCACCAGGTGGTCCACTTCCGGGTGGCTGGACAGCTCCCCGCGCAGCTGCGCGAGGGCGTCCTGGAGGCTCAGCTTGGAGCGGAAGAGGATGCGGTAGGCCTCCTTCACGCGGCCAATCTGCTCCTCGGTGAAGCCTCCGCGCTCCAGGCCCACGGTGTTGAGGCCCACGAGCGTGGCCCGGTCCCCCTGCACGGTGCAGTACGGAGGCACGTCCATGGTGACCATGGAGCCGCCGGAGATGAACGCGTAGCGACCCAGCCGGGTGAACTGGTGCACCGCGACGAGGCCGGAGATCTTCACCGCGTCCTCCACCACCACGTGGCCCGCGAGCGCGGCCCCGTTGGCGAGGAGCACCTCGTTGCCCACCTCGCAGTCGTGCGCGATGTGGCTGTTGGCGAGCAGCAGGTTGCGGTGGCCCAGGCGCGTGGCCCCTCCGCCGCTGACGGTGCCCAGGTTCACCGTGACGAACTCACGGATCTGGTTGTCGTCACCGATGATGAGCTCCGTGTCCTCGCCCGCGTACTTCAAATCCTGGGGCGCGGCGCCCACCGAGCAGAACTGGAAGAGGTGGTTGCGCTCCCCCAGCGTCGTGCGGCCCTCGATGACGACGTGCGGCCCGATGCGCGAACCCGCGCCGATGACAACGTGGGGCCCGATGACCGAGAACGGCCCCACCTCCACGGTGTCGTGGAGGCGGGCCCCCGGGTAGACGACCGCGGTGGGATGAACCTGCGCCATGTCCTTCTCTCCTCAGCAGCGCGTCGTGCCTACGACGCCGCGCTCTCGTCGCCCTTGGCGGCCTTGTTCTTGTCCACCACCGTGGCGAGGAACTCCCCTTCCGCCACCTTCACACCGTCCACCGTCGCCAGGCCCTTCGTCTTCCAGATGGCGCCCTTGTGGCGGATGACCTCGATGTCCAACTGGAGCCGGTCCCCGGGCACCACCGGCTTGCGGAAGCGCGCGTTGTCCACGCCCATCAGGTACGTCACCAGCCGCGACGGATCCATGTTCTCCGTCTTGTACGCGAGGATGGCGGTGGCCTGGGCGAGCGCTTCGAGAATCAACACGCCCGGCATCACCGGATGGCCCGGGAAGTGACCGTTGAAGAAGGGCTCGTTGATGGTGACGTTCTTGTAAGCCGTGAGCTTCTGGCCCGGCACGATCTCCACCACCCGGTCCACCAGGAGGAACGGATAGCGGTGCGGCAGCAGGCTCTGGATCTCGCTGATGTCCATCATCCGCCCTTCTCCTTCTCGAGCATCTCCACCCTGCGGCGCAGGGCGCGCACTTCCTTGAGCAGGTCCGCCAGCTGTCCCGACGCGGCACTGGCGCGCAGCCAGTCGCGGTGGGGGATGGCGGGACTGCCGCTGACGACCTGCCCGTCCGGGACGTCATGGGCCACGCCCGACTGCGCGCCCACCTTGGCCAGGTCTCCTACGCGGATGTGGCCCACCACGCCGACCTGCCCCGCGAGCACCACGCCGGTGCCCACCTCCGCCGAACCCGACACGCCCGCCTGCGCGCAGATGAGCGACAGCGGACCCACGCGCACGTTGTGGGCGATCTGCACGAGATTGTCGAGCTTCGTTCCCCGCCCGACGACGGTTTCGCCCACCGTCGCGCGATCGATGCAGGTGCAGGCGCCCACTTCCACGTCGTCTTCAATGCGGACGATGCCCACCTGGGGAATCTTGAAGTGCTCCGGCCCCGACTCCCCTTCGGCGTCGAAGGCGAAGCCGAACCCGTCCGCGCCCACCACCGACGAGGCGTGGAGGATGACGCGCGAGCCCACCACGCACCTCTCGCGCACGGTGGCGTGGGGGTAGAGCACGCAGTCGTCGCCGACGCGCGCGTCCTCGCCCACGTAGGCGCCGGGGTGCAGCACCGTGCGGGCCCCCACGTGCGCGCCCTTCTCCACCACCGCCCCGGCGCGCACGGACGCCTCCGGGTGCACCGTGGCCTCCGGGTGGACGTGGGCGGAAGCGTGGATGCCGGGCTCCGGCCGGGTGGCCGGGTGGAACAGGGAGAGGAGCTTCGCGTAGGCCAGATGCGGGTTGTGCACCCGGACCAGCGCCAGCCCATTCCGAGCCTGGGCCTGCGCGTCCATCCCCACCAGCACCGCCGAGGCGCGGGTGGCCTCGAACTGCTTGCGGTAGCGGGGGTTGCCGTAGAACGACACCTCCCCGGGAGCTGCTTCCTCCAGCCCGTTCAGGCCGTGGACGAGCAGTCCGGGGTCGCCGAGGAGTTCACCCCGGACGTGGGCGGCGATGTCCCCCAGCCGGTGCGCGGAAGGTGCGGAGGGCACGGGGGCGTCCTTGTCCGGTGTCCGGGTCGACTACTTCTTGACCGGGGCGTCCTTGGCCACCGGCGCGGGCTTCTTGCCGCTGTTGTAGCTGCGGACGACCTCGTTGGAGATGTCGTACTGGCCCAGCGCGAAGACGATGCCGGAGTCGCGCTTGTCCAGCACGAAGCCCAGGCCGTCCCGCTCCGCGATGGTCGCGATGACCTGGTCGATGCGGTTGATGATGGGCTCCATCTCCTGGCGCTCCTTGTTGGCGGCCTCGGCGCGGCTGCGCTCGTACTTCTGCGCCAGCTCCATCACCTTCTTCTGGAGTTCGGTGGCCTTCTGGGTGCGCGTGGCCTCGCTCATGGCGCTGGCCTGCTTGTCCAGGAGCTCCTTCTCCTTGCGGAGCGTCTCCTGCTCCCCGTCGATCTCCTTCTGGCGGGCTTCCAGCCACTTCTGCAGGCGCTGCTTCGCGGCCTTTCCGTCGTCCACCTCCAGCAGCACGCGCTGCAGGTCGACGTAGGCCACCTTGAGTTCGGCGGCCGAAGCGGCAACCGGGAGGGCAAGCGACAGGATCGCGGCGGTGGCCGCCAGGGTGCTTCGAAGCGACATGGGTTACGGCTCCTCGAAAAGGGTGCTGCAGGCTCCGACGTCCACCCCCCCGGCCTGTTCACTCCCACCTCTTGAGGAGGTGGGATGGCCGGGGAAGCCGGGGTCAATGCCTATCAGAAGAAGTTACCGATCGTGAACTCGAACAGGATGGGGTCGTCCGAAGGCCGCTTGGTCAGCGGGATGCCCCACTCGAAGCGCAGGGGCCCGATGGGCGAGAACCAGCGGAAGCCGAAGCCCGCGGAGTGGAAGAGTCCGAGGGGCAGCTTGTTCTGCCGGTCCTCGAAGAACTTCTCGTTGGCGCCGAAGGCATTGCCCGCGTCGTAGAAGAGCACGCCGCGCAGGCCGGCCTTCTCGAAGATGGGGAACTCCAGCTCCAGGTTGAAGATGAGCTGCTTGTTGCCGCCCACCCGGAACTCGGTGACGTTGGCGTCCGGGTTGTCCGCGCGCGGCACCAGGAGCGTGGGGCTGATGCTGCGCAGGTAGTAGCCGCGGATCGTGTTGATGCCGCCCACGTAGTACAGCTCGCTGATGGGCAGCGGCTTGCTGGCGTCCAGCTGCTGCACGTAGCCCATGGTGGCGTTCGTCTTGAAGACGAAGCCCAGGGGCAGCGGGAAGTACAGGCGCGAGTACGCGGTGTAGCGGTTGAAGAGGAAGGTGCCGCCCAGGAAGGACGGGGCCGTCTCCACCGAGCCGTAGTGGATGAAGCCGCGCGACGGGAAGAGGCGGTTGTCGCGCCGGTCGAAGGACACCGACAGGCGCAGCGCGCTGGTGGTGCCGGACTGGAACTGGTTGGCGAGCAGCACCGCGCCAATGCCCTGCCCCGCCTGCACGTCCACGTACTCCCGCGTGTAGCCCACCGTGGCGAGCACGTCGTCCACGAGCTGCCGGCCCAGGGAGACGGTGCCGCCCGTGGAGTTGCGGATGAAGCCCTCGTAGTCCGCCTGGACGCGGAAGAACTCCGCGGACAAGAGGTAGTTCGTGTCGAGGAAGTACGGGTCGTAGAACGACAACTGCACGAGCGAGCGCAGGCCCGAAATCTGGGCGGACGCGGACACGCTCTGGCCCCAGCCGAGGAAGTTGTTCTGCGACACCTGCGCCGTGAAGATGAAGTTCTCCACGTTGGAGAAGCCCAGGCCCACCTGGAAGGTGCCGGTGGCCTTCTCCTTCACCTCCACCTGCAACACGATGGCGTTGTCGGTGCTGCCCGGGTGCTGGGTGATCTCCACCGTCTCGAAGAAGCCCAGGGCGGTGACGCGCTCGCGGCTGCGGCGCACGCCGGTGCCGTTGTAGAGCTCGCCCTCGTAGACGCGCAGCTCGCGGCGGATGACCTTGTCGCGGGTCTTGTTGTTGCCGACGACGTCGATCCGCTCGATGTTGACGAGCGGGCCCTTCTGGATGTCGAAGGTGAGGTCGACGGTCCGCGTCTCCGCGTTGACGGACGTAACGGGGTTGATGTTGGCGTACGCGTACCCCTTGTCGAAGTACACGTCGGAGATGGCGGAGATGTCCGTGGAGAGCTGGCTGCGGTTGAAGCGCTCCTTCGGGCGCGACTTCATCAGCTTCGCCAGCTCCTCCGGCGGACGCTCCAGGTCGCCCGCGAAGTCGATCTTCCCGATGTCGTACGACTCACCCTCGGTGATGTGCAGGGTGATGTAGATGTCGCGCTTGTCCGCGGAGAGCTGGACGGTGGGCTTGTCCACGCGCACGTTGATGAAGCCGCGGTCGTAGTAGGCGATCTGGATGACGGCGAGGTCGCGCTGGAAGGCCTCTTCCCGGTACGTGCCCTCGCCGGTGAAGAAGGACAGGAAGCCACCCTCGCGGGTGATCATCACCGCCTTGAGCTCCTCGGCGGAGACCTTCTCCGCGCCCAGGAGGTTGATCTGCTTCACCATCACCTTCGAGTGCTCGTTGATGACGTAGACGACGTTGACCGCGGCGCCCTGCTCCACCGGGTCCAGGCGGTACGTCACCTCCGCGAGGAAGTAGCCCTTTTCGACGTACTTCTCCTGGATCTTCTTCTGCGTCGCGCGCACCGCCTCGATGTCGAGGATCGTGCCGGGGCGCAGCTCCAGCTGCTCCTTCAGGTCCTCCTGGCTGAGCTCCTCGTTGCCCTGGAGCTGCACGGCGCGGATGGTGGGGCGCTCCACCACGCGCACCACGTAGGCGATGCCCTTGGCGGTGCGCTGGGCGAGCAGCTGCACGTCGGTGAAGTAGCCCAGGGCCCAGACGGCGCGGAGGTCGTCCGCGGAGCGCGTGAGCGGGTCACCGACCTTGGTCTTCAGGGCGCGGCGGACAGCCTCGGCCTCCACGCGGCGGTTGCCCTCGACGCGGACCTCCACCACGCGGTCGGCGGGGGAGACGTTGGCGTCATCCTCCGGCGAGGCGGCGAGGGGGGCGTCCGGGGCAGCTCCCGAATCGATTTCGGTGCCCGCGTCTGGGGCGGCGACGGTGGTGGCGGCGGAAGGAGACGGCGGGACGACGGCGGGCGAGCCCGCGTCCACGTCCAGTTGGGCGTGGGCAGGGCCGGGCCAGAGCGCCCACAGGGCGACCGCCAGCAGCGGGAGCAATGACTTGCGCAGAACGGTGAGCCTCAAGTGCAGTCCGGCCAGGAAAAGGCGGGGCAATGTACGGGAAGGGGCGCGGGCCCCTCAATCCAAAAGCGAGCGGCCATCAGGCCTCCGACACCTGCCCGCCGGCCAGCCGCAGTCGGCGGGGCATGGAGCGGGCAAGCGTCTCATTGTGCGTGACGATGACGGCGGTGATGCCCAGGTCCCGGTTCACGTCCCTCAGGAGCTGGTGGATGCCCTCACCCGTCGTAGGGTCCAGGTTGCCGGTGGGCTCGTCCGCGAGCAGCACCGCGGGCTTGAGCACCAGGGCCCGCGCGAGGGCCACGCGCTGGGCCTCGCCGCCGGACAGCTCCCCGGGGCGGTGGTCCACGCGGCTGCCCAGGCCCACGCGCTCCAGCAGTTCGCGCGCGTAGGTGTAGGCCCCGGCGCGGTCCCGGCGCTGGATGAGGGCCGGCATGGCCACGTTCTCCAGGGCGGTGAACTCCGGCAACAGGTAGTGGCTCTGGAAGACGAAGCCGATGGTGCGGTTGCGGAACTCGGCGATCTCCGCGTCGTTCATGGAGAAGACGGAGCGGCCGTCGAAGAGCACCTCGCCGGCGGCGGGGGCGTCCAGCGTGCCCAGCACGTGCAGGAAGGTGCTCTTGCCCGCGCCGGACGCGCCAATCATGGACACGAGCTCCCCTGCCTGGATGTCCAGGGACACGGCGCGCAGGACGTCAATGCGCTTGCCGTGCAGGAAATAGCTCTTGAAGACGTTGCGGATGGACAACAGCGCCATGGCTACTCCGCCTTCAACCCTTCCACCGGTTCCACGCTGCTCGCCTTGAGGGCCGGGTAGATGGACGCCAGGTAGGTGACGAGCACCGCGATGATCACCGCCAGTGCCGTCTGCACCGGTTCGATGCGCACCGGCAGCGCGGGGATGTAATACACCTCCGGGTCCAGCTTGATGCCGACCTTCTCGATGAAGAGGCACCACGCCAGGCCGGAGAACAGGCCCAGGAGTCCCCCGGCCACGCCAATCTGGAGCCCTTCCGCGAGGAAGATCTTCACGATGCCACCGTCCGGGACGCCGAGCGCCTTGAGGACGGAGATTTCCTTCCGCTTCTCCAGCACCAGCATGATGACCGTGGCGACGATGAGGCCCGCGGCGACGATGATGATGATGGACAGGATGATGCCCATCACCAGCTTCTCCAGGCGCAGCGCGGAGAACAGGTTCTTGTTCATCTCGCCCCAGTCGCGCGCGCGGTACGGGTAGCCGCCCAGCACGCGCACCACCTGGTTGGAGATGCGCCGGGCGTCGTCGATGTCCGCCACCTTCAGCTCGATGCCGGTGGCGCCCTTCAGGGCGAAGAAGTCCTGCGCTTCCTTGAGCAGGATGTAGACGAACTTGGAGTCGTACTCGTACATGCCCGAGTAGAAGACGCCCGCCACCCGGAACGCGCGGCTCTTGGGGATGGGGCCCGTGGGGCCCAGCTCCGTGCCGAGCGGCGACACGACGTTCACCCGGTCCCCCACCACCACACGCAGGGACGCGGCCAGCTCCCGGCCGACGATGATGCCCGGCAGCACGGTGGGCTTCGCGGGCTTGGACGCCTTGCCGATGATGGGGTCCTCCTCCTCCGGCGGCGTCTTCGTGGGCGCGTCCTCGTCGTCGTCCACCGCGCGGCTGGGGAGGATCTTCCCCGGCTGCTCCAGGTGGCCCAGGTCCCCGCCGGGCAGGATGTTCTGCGGCAGGTCCGTCACCGTGCCCACCGTGTGCGGGTCGATGCCCTTGATGATGACGCCGTCGACGTTGCCCTCCGACGCGATCATCACCTGGTTGATGATGAAGGGCGTCTGGCCCACGACGCCGGGCACGCGCTTCACCTGCTCCATCACCTTGGCGTACTCGGGCAATTCCCCCGCGTACTTGGACACCACCGCGTGCGCGTTGGTGCCCAAAATCTTCTGCTGGAGGTCGGCCTCGAAGCCGCTCATCACGCTGAGCACGATGATGAGCGCCATCACGCCCACGCCCACGCCGCCCACCGACAGGGCGGTCATCATCATGGTGGGGGACTGTTCGTGCAGCTTCATCCGGTGCTGCGCGGCCGCGGCGGCCAGCGGATCCGCCAGGCCCAGCGACTTGACGCGCGTGCGCTCCACGGCGGCCTCCGCCCCGCGGATGATGAAGTAGATGATGAGCGGCGGGATGATGCCGAACATCAGCACCGCCAGTGCGCCCAGGAGCAGCGACGGGCGGAACACCGCGACGTGGCGGCGGGCCACGAAGAGCTCGAAGCCCAGGCGCAGGTCCACCCGGCCACTGCCCGCGGCGATGAAGCCCGTGTTGATGCCCAGCACCAGCGCCAGCACCAGCGCGGCGAAGACGAGCCAGTACCCCAGCTCCGGCCGGCCGAGCAGCCCCGCGACGTACGACACCTCCCGCAGGCGGTAGCCCAGCGCGAGCTGCAGCGACGGCACCCGCTCCATCAGCGACAGGAGGATGGGGACGGGCAGGCCCAGGTAGAAGACGCCGATGGTGGCCTCGGGCAGCGACAGCCGCTGGGCCCGGGAAGCGCCCACGAAGCCGGACGCGAAGGCCACGCCCGCGCCGACGACGAGCGCGATGGCGAAGGCGATGGTGGGCGGCAGGCTGGCCCCGCCGCTGGACTCCTTCGACGCGACGCCCAGGTCGGAGGGCACGCCGCTGGAGAGCACCGTCTGGAGCAGCAGCATCACCAGTTCGGCCAGCAGGATGCCGCCGCCGTAGGCGCCCAGCGTGCTCCAGTAGAAGTCACGGTAGCGCGCAAGCCGCGGGTACAGCGTGGAGCCCGCGGCCGGACTGGGACCTTCCGTGGACACCGGCGCGCGGCGGATGCCCGAGGCGATGAGCGCCCACCCCGCCAGCCAGACGAGCGTCCCGGCCACCAGCATCTTGGGGCCGGCGACGGCCCCTGCGGGGCCGGGGCCCAGGGCGAGCGCCCCGGCGTCGAAGGACTGCAGGAGGCTCCCCCACCCGACGAGGGAGAGGCCCAGGGCGCCGGCCACCTCGGCCCACGCCTCGGATTCGGAGATGGCCACGCCCAGGAGCGCGGCCCCCACGAGGGCCACGAGGGCGCCCGCCCACAGGAGGGGCCAGCGATAGTCGGTCTGCCGTTCGGCGGGGTGCACGAGGCCTCGTGGCTACTTCGCCAGCGGCTTGAGGAGGGGGAAAAGAATCACGTCGCGGATGCTGGCGGCGTCCGTGAACAACATGGCGACGCGATCAATCCCGATGCCCTCACCGGCCGTGGGCGGCATGCCGTGCTCGAGGGCGCGGATGTAGTCCTCGTCGTAGTCCATCGTCTCCTGCTGGCCCCGCTGCTTGGCGTCCAGCTGGGCCTGGAAGCGGCCCTTCTGGTCCAGGGGGTCGTTCAGCTCGGAGAAGGCGTTGGCGATTTCGCGGCCCGCGACGAAGAGCTCGAACCGGTCCGTGATTTCCGGGTTCTGGTCGTTGCGGCGGGCGAGCGGCGAGACGGCGGTGGGATATTGGGTGATGAAGGTGGGATGCACCAGGGTGTGCTCGACGTGGTGCTCGAAGAGTGCGCCCACCAGCTCACCGTGGTTCATGTTCTCCACGGCGCGGCGCTCGGAGTCCGCGTGGGACGTCTTGAGCAGCTCGTGACGCAACCGGTCCGCGTCCACCATGTCCTTGTCGGACAGGCCGGGGACGGCCTCGCGGATGGCCTCCGTCATGGGGATGCGCTTCCAGCCCTTGCCGAAGTCCACCGTGTACTCGCCGTACTTCACCTTGGAGTCGCCGGTGACGTGGCGGGCGGCCTCGGAGAGCATCTCCTCGGTGAGGTCCATCAGGTCCTCGTACGTGGCGTACGCCTGATAGAACTCCAGCATCGTGAACTCGGGGTTGTGCCGGGTGCTGAAGCCCTCGTTGCGGAAGTTGCGGTTGACCTCGTAGACGCGCTCCATGCCGCCCACCACGAGCCGCTTCAGGTAGAGCTCCGGCGCGATGCGCATGTAGAGGTCGACGTCGAGCGTGTTGTGGTGCGTGATGAACGGCCGCGCGGCCGCGCCCGACACCAGCGGGTGCATCATCGGCGTCTCCACCTCGACGAAGTCCCGCCCGTCGAGGAAGTCGCGGATGAAGCGCACCAGCTTGTTGCGCTTGAGGAAGACCTGCTTCACGTCCGGGTTGGCGATGAGGTCCAGGTAGCGCTGGCGGTAGCGGATCTCCACGTCCGTCAGGCCGTGCCACTTCTCCGGCATGGGGCGCAGCGTCTTCGTGAGCGGCATGAACTTCGCGGCGGACAGCGTCAGTTCGCCCGTCTTGCTGCGGAACAGCGGGCCCTGCGCGGCGACGAAGTCACCCAGGTCGCACAGCTTGAACACTTCGTAGAGGTCCCCGAGCGCGTCCTTCTTCACGTGGACTTGAATCTCGCCGGAGCGGTCGCGCAGCTTGATGAACGCGGCCTTGCCGAACGAGCGCATGGCCACGATGCGGCCGGCGACGTCGTAGACGGGGGCGTCCTTCTCCAGGTCCTCGGTGGAGTGCGTGTCGTGCTTCGCGAGGATCTCCGCCGCCTGGTGCTGGGGACGGTAGCCGTTGCCGTACGGGTTGAAGCCCGCGGCGCGCCACTTGCCGGCCTTGTCCAACCGCTGCTGGTAGAGCTCCTGCTCCACGTTGGAGCCGAGATCCGCCGCTTCACCGCTCTTCACACCAGGGGGGGTCTTGTTATCGGTCTCGGCCATGACGCGCTTTCCAGAAAGGCGCGGCACGCTAGCCAAGCGGCCCCCGGTACGCAACGCATCACGGCGGATGGTTCACACCGGACATTGCCTCCCCCAGAGGGGGGACAGGCCTCAGGAGGCCATCAAAAGAAATGCGCCCACGGCCGCGGCCAAGAGGAGGGGAATGAGCACTTCCACCGGAAAGCGGTGATTCGCGTGGGCCAGGTGCAGCCCTTTCAGGCCGAACCGGCGCTGGCGGCGCACGCGGGCCACCACCAGCGACGCGAGCGCGGGCGGGGCCTTCTCCCGCTCCAGCGTGCGCACGCGCTGCACGGTGCTGGCGTAGCGGTCCCACCCCTGGCGGCACTCCACGCAGCCGTCCAGATGGCTTCGCACCGCCTGGACCTGGGGGGCCGGCAGCTCTTCGTCGGCGAGCGCCAGGAACAGCGCCCTCGCCTCGCGGTGATCCAATCGCGGTTCCAAGTCCGTTCCTCTCCGCTGCAGGCCGCTCATGGTTCAAACCGCCCCAGCAGGTCCGCCAGCTTCTCACGTGCCCGGTGGAGCCGGCTCTTCACGGTCCCCTCGGGCAGCTCGGTGATGTCCACGATTTCGTCGTAGCTCAGGCCCTCGATGTCGCGCAGCGCCACCAGCATGCGCGCATCGGGTTCCAGTTGGGAGATGGCCCGCTGCACCCGGGCCCGCTCGCGCGCCGCGTCCAGGGCGGCGTCCGGCTGCTGAGGCGCGCCCCCGCCCTCCGCGATGGCGGCGGCGCTCGTCTCGTCGTACTCGTCCGAGCGGCCCCGCCCCCGGCGTTGCAGGTACTTCAGCCGGTTGAGGCAGTGGTTCTTCGTGATGCGGAACAGCCAGGTGGACAGCCGCGCGTCCTCGCGGAAGCGGCGCACGTTCTGGTGCACGCTGACGAAGATCTCCTGCACCAGGTCGTGGGCCTCCTCGCGGTCGCCCACCATGCGGAAGCAGAAGTCGTAGAGGCGGTCCTGGTGCTCGCGCACCAGCTCCTCGAAGGCCCCCGGGTCGCCACGACGCAGCCGGACGAGCAGCGCCTGCTCCTCGCGGCGCACGTCCGGGACGGCCGCGCTGGCCAGGGCCTGCTGTCCGACTCCGAGCACACCGCCCGATGACACCGTGCCTCCCGGCCGCGGGCCTTCCCTCCGTGGAAAAAGCCCTCGCATCCATCCTATCGCCGCCCTACCCGGCCCCAGACACCGCCCCGGGAAAAAGGTTCCCGGGCATGACAAACCCCTCCACCGGCGCAGGCTGCCCAGTGGAGGGGTGGAATGTTCCAGGACTGTCAGTCCGCGGCGGCGTTCCGGTTCGGGTTCTTCACGCCCAAAAGCTGTGCGGTGACGAACTCGTCCAGGTCGCCGTCCAGCACCTTGTCCACGTTGCCCGTCTCGACGCCGGTGCGCAGGTCCTTGACCATGCGGTACGGCGCCAGCACGTAGCTGCGGATCTGCGAGCCGAAGGAGATGTCCTTCTTGGCCGCCTCGGCCGCGTCGCGCTCGGCGTCGCGCTTCTTCATCTCCAGCTCGTACAGGCGGCCGCGCAGAATCTGGAAGGCCATGTCCTTGTTGGCCGACTGCGAGCGCTCCGTCTGGCAGGTGATCATGATGCCCGTGGGCAGGTGCCGCAGCTGCGCCGTGGACGACGTCTTGTTGACCTTCTGGCCACCCGCGCCACTGCCGCGGATGAACTTCAACTCGTAGTCCTTCTCCGGCAGATCGATGTGGATGCTGTCGTCGACCTCCGGGTACACGTCCACGGACGCGAAGGCCGTCTGCCGGCGGGCGTTGGCGTCGAAGGGGCTGATGCGCACGAGCCGGTGCACGCCCACCTCCGCCTTGAGGTAGCCGTAGGCGTTCTCGCCCTCGATGCGCAGCGAGACGTTCTTGAAGCCCGCCTCTTCGCCCGGCAACGCGTCGCTGATCTCGACCTTCCAGCCCTTCGTCTCGCCGTAGCGCGTGTACATGCGCATGAGCATGGCGGCCCAGTCCATGGAGTCCGTGCCGCCCGCGCCCGGGTTGATGTCCATGAAGCAGTTGCTGCGGTCCTGGGGGCCGGAGAGCATCCGCGCCAGCTCCAGCTTCGCGACCTCCGCCTCCAGCGACGTGAGCGAGCCTTCGGCTTCCTGCGCGCTCGCCTCGTCGTTCATCTCCGCCGCCAGCTCCAGCAGCGTCTGCGCGTCGTCCAGCCCGCGCATCGTCTTGTCGAAGGCGCCCACGCTGGCCTCCAGCGTGGACTTCTCCTTCAACAGCCCCTGGGCCTTGGTGTTGTCGTCCCAGAAGCCGGGCTGCGTGGAGTCACGTTCAATCAGCGCGATGCGGGACCGCTTGCGGTCCAGGTCAAAGATGCCCCCGGAGCGCGTTGAGGCGCTCCTTCAGGGCGTGGATCTTCTCCATCGAGTCGTTCGCCATGGTGTCTTCGTCCTTCGTGTCGGGAGGTTGTTGGAGAAAAAAGTCGTCCGTTGCTTCAGGAGGCCTTGAGCGAGGGCACCTGTTCGGGCTCGCGCCCGGCGGTGCGCTCGGTGGCCGGAGCGCGGGCCCGCAGCCGGTCCAACCAGGAGGCGCCGGCCAGGCCCAGGGAGATGGGCAGGATGAGCGCGACGAGCCGCCAGTTGTCCTGGTCGAACCAGGGCAGCACCTTCAGCACCACGCCCAGCGCGCCCGTGGCCGCGAGCAAGCCCCACACCCACTTGAGCCGCGCGCGGGCCTTCGCGCTGTTCCACATCAGCCGGATGCCGTACGGCACGGCCAGCAGCGTCACCGGGTTGGCGAGGAAGAGGTTCTCGTTGTGGTGGGTCACCACGTGGTCCGTGCCGATCCACATGACGACGAGCGCGAGCCCCGGGATGCCCAGCACCAGCCCCACGACCACGTTCTCCAGGCCCAGCAGGATGCGCGCCGCGCGGCTGCCCCGGCGCTCCCACGCGGCGAGCCCCAGCGCGCCCGCGCCCAGGAGCACGCCCAGGGCGAAAATCCACGGGCCGAAGGCCGGCGGCTGCGCGGGCGGACGGGGCCTGTCAGGTGACACGTAGTAGTCCCACTGCCGCTCCACCAGCGACACCGGCTGCCCGTCCGCGCCGGGCACCTTCAGCTCCGCCACCTGCTGCTCCAGCTCATCCGGGAGGAAGGCCTCCTCGCGGCGGGTGATGGGCTTGTCGATGGAGTCGTTCATCATGAAGTCGAGCAGCAGGCTCATGGGCGGGCTCACCGCCGTGTAGCGCCGCGTGTGCTCGCGCAGCGTCATGCGCGCCGGAGCGCGCTCCGCCTCGCTCAGCTTGCCGCCCACGGCCGAGTCGATCATGTCGCGCAGGCGCGTCACGCAGTTGTCGCTGTAGTGCTCGTAGAGGTACTCGCGGTTCTCCGGCAGCACGTTGTCCGCCAGCCGCTTCGCCACCTTCACGCGCTGCTCCGGCGTGAGGTTGAGCTCCTGCACGCGCACGTCGCGCCCCAGCGACTTGTACAGGCGGAAGGTGCCGTTGACGCTCGACTCGCCCACCCAGAACTCCAGGCGGCCCTTGGCGAAGCGCACCACGGTCTGGTCGTCGAACGAGTACATCCCGTAGTTGTAGAGCCGCTGCATCTGCCGGGCGCGGTCCTCCACCACCAGCGAGCCGTGGCCCCACCAGGCGAAGACGTCGTCGCCCGGGCTGAAGGTCACCAGCCAGATGGACAGGTCCTCGCCCCGGCTCTCGCCCGTGCCCCAGGGCGGCACCTTGGCGTGCGCGGGCGACGTCAGCAGCAGGAGGCCAAGCAGGCTCAAGGATGCGAGAGACGACAGGCGGGGCATCGT
The DNA here is from genome assembly GCF_003611735.1 of Corallococcus sicarius. GTDB lineage: Bacteria > Myxococcota > Myxococcia > Myxococcales > Myxococcaceae > Corallococcus > Corallococcus sicarius. Next base: position 33,506 of record NZ_RAWG01000050.1, read on the forward strand.
TCCATCCAACACACGGAAGGCGGGCCCCAACTACCTATCACGCACGGCCCCCGACTCAACGGCGGGGACGGTGGGGTGTCGGCTGCCCGGAGGTGGGCTCTTCAGATGAGCTTGGCCCGGCGGGCGCGCGAGTCGATGGTCAGCGAGTCCGCCACCATCCCGCGCTCGCCCAGGAGCTGCTCCTCCAGGGCCGCCATGCGCTTGGCGTCACGCGGCTTCTCGTGGTCGTGCCCCAACAGGTGCAGCAGGCCGTGCGCGAGGTAGCGGCCCATCTCCGACTCCAGCGTGCGGCCGTACTCCTTCGCCTGCCGCTTCGCCGTGTCGATGGAGATGACCACGTCGCCCAGGGGGCGCGGCCCCGGGGTCCCCTTGGGCTGGTCCCCCGCGGGGAAGGACAGCACGTCGGTGGCCTTGTCCTTCTGGCGCCAGGTGCGGTTGAGGCGGCGGATGGCCCGGTCCCCCACGAGCGACAGCGACAGCTCGCAGCCGGTGAGCCCCAACTGCTTCAGGTAGGCGCGGCCCCAGGTGGTCAGCAGGCGCTCGTAGTCCTCGCCCTGACCGTGCGCCACCTGCACCGTCACCTGGTTCTCCGACGCCTTCGGCTTCGGCTCCGGCTTCTCGATGTGCGCCAGCTCCACGCGGAACGCGGGCGCGCAGATGGACCAGTAGTCGCACGCGCCCTGCGAGTCGTTGCGGTACACGACGCGCTTGCCGCGCGGGACGAGCCCCACTTCACCCGCGCTGATGCGCTCGCGCTTGCCGTCCACCACGATGGTGAGTTCGCCCGTGAGGACGAGCACCACCTCGTCGAACTCCGGCGTCTGCGGAGGTTCGCTCCAGCCCGGGGGCGCCCGCATGCGCGCCACCGACGTGGACTCCGTCTCCGTGCTGGCGGCGCCGACGAACTCCTCGATGCGCTTGCCGTCGTCGCGGGGAATGACCTTGCCCTTGCGCAGCTTCACGCCCTCCACCTTGCGGCTCATGACATGCCCGCCGTTCTCACCTTCGTGTCCTTCGTTTCAGGCTTCACCGGCGCGGGCGCCATCATCAACGGCGAGCCGGACTTGCCCCCACCCATCGCGCCCGCCGGGTACACCGGGCGCGTGTGGTAGATGCCTTCCAGCGTGTGCAGGAAGGACTGGGAGATGAGGTTCAGGTCCTTGAGCGTCAAGTCACACTCGTCGAGCTGGCCCTCGGAGAAGATGATGTTGATGATCTTCTGCACCTGCGCGTGGAGCTTCGCGCTGGTGGGGTCCGGCATGGAGCGCGTGGAGGCCTCCACCGCGTCGGCGATCATCACCAGCGCCGCCTCGCGGAACTGCGGCTTGGGGCCCGGGTAGCGGTAGATGCTCTCGTCGATGGGAGGCGCGCCTTCCTTGCCCTCCTGCTCCTTGAGGGCCTTGTGGAAGAAGAAGCCCACCGTGCGCGTGCCGTGGTGCTGGGGGATGGCGTCCGCCACCAGCTTGGGCAGGCGGTACTGCCGGGCCATCTCCAGGCCCTCCGTCACGTGGCGCTTGATGATGACCGCGCTCATCGCGGGCGCGAGCCCGTCGTGCCGGTTCTCCCCCTTCTGGTTCTCCCCGAAGTAGAGCGGGTTCCGACCCTTGCCGATGTCGTGGTAGTACGCGCACGAGCGCGCCAGCAGCGGGTTCGCGCCGATGGTCTCCGCCGCGTTCTCCACCAGCGTCCCGATGATGATGGAGTGGTGGTACGTGCCGGGCGCCTGGACGATGAGTTCCTTGAGCGCCGGGTGGTTCAGGTTCGCCAGCTCCAGCAGCTTGATGTCCGACGCGTAGCCGAACGTGGCCTCGATGAGCGGCGTCAGCGCCATCACCATCACGGGGACGGCCAGCGCCGTGCCGAAGAACGCGCACACCGCCGTGACGACCGTGTCTCCGGCCAGCCCCTTGCCCTCCACGAGGAACAGGAACAGGACGGCGACGAGGTTGGCGATGCCGGTGATGAAGCCCGCGCGGAAGATGCCCACGCGGTCCTTCGCCTTCACGATGCGGTCCGCCGCCACCAGCGAGCCCACCAGCGTGTAGATGCCGAACGCCAGCGAGTTGCCCAGCATCACGCCCGCGAGGCACGCGAACACCATGGCGAAGAACAGCGCCAGCTCCTGCGTGAGGATGAAGCGCACCAGCATCGCGCCCGCCGCCACGGGGAAGGCGTAATAGAACGCTTCGATGGGCAGCGCCGTGTAGCGGTCCTGCACCGCGTCCGCGATGGACACCCAGACCTGGAGGACCCCCAGCAGGCCCACCAGCAGGAGGCCCAGCAGCACGCCGTCCTTGCGCGTGGGGCGGAAGCGCCGGAAGGCCGCGCGGCAGAAGCCATAGAAGGCCACCACCAGCAGGGACACCAGCCCCGTGCCGCCCACCTGGAGCTGCAGCAGGTCCAACCGGTCCGTCTGCGCGCGCATCCCGCGCAGCATCACCAGGTGCGTTTCGTTGACGAGCTCTCCGTCGCCGATGACGCGCTGGCCCTTCTTGATGGAGATGACCGCGTCCTTCACCGCGTCGCCCGCGAGCCGGCGGCGCAGGTCCGTCTCCGCGATGTTGATGGTCAGGCTGGGGCGCACCAGCCGCTTGGCGATGCGCAGCACCGCGCGGCGCTGGACGGCGGGGGACTCCGGCAGCACGTTGCCGGGCACGGAGGCGAAGCGATCCAGCTCCTGGTGCGCCTCGCGCATGTCCACCACCTGGGTGGCGGCCGCGGGCAGGGACTCCTCGTTCTTGTGCTGCACGTCGCGCACGGTGAGGCCCTGCGGCGCCTCGCGCACCAGCTCGTCGCGCGACCCGGCCACGTACACCGGGCCCCGGTCCGCGCGGTAGGCGCGCTCCAACAGCACCAGCGTGGCGGACTCGGCCTCCTCGGAGAAGCCGTTGGCCACCACCGCCTGGAAGTCCTCGCCCTCCAGGCCCGCGTCGCGCTGGCCGAAGAGCTGCTCCTGGAACTGGGCCTGCATCTCCTCGCGGTCGCGGCGCTGGCGCTCCAGGGCCTCGGGCGCGAGCGGCGCCGGCTTGCGGCGCTTGAGCTGCCCGTCCTCGGGCGCGACCTCCTCGGTGTGCGCCTTCTCTTCGGCCAGGTGCTCGCGCGCGGTGGCGAAGGCGGCGCGCACGGACGCGCGCAGGTTGCCCACCACCGCCGGGTTGAGGTCGTACACCGGGCGCACCGCGCTGCGGGCCTCGCGGCGGCGCTGCTCCGTCATCGCCTGGTGGACGATGTCGTAGTCACGCGCGGCCTTGAAGCCCGCGGGCGAGTTGGCCCGGAAGGGCTTGCCCACGTTCTCCTCGGTGAGGGCGGGGATCTGCTGGCTGTAGAGCCCCGGGGAGATGACGAAGCCCGCGCCCACCGACACCACCAGCAGCAAGAGCCCCTGGACGACGCGCCGACCCCAATCCCCACGCCCGAGCCCCAGGCGCACCGCGAGCGCGTCCAGCGGACTGGGCCCGGGGGCTGGTGATTCAGGATCGGCCATGGGGGACTCCTCACCCGGGAAGGGCGTCAAGGCTCCCTACAAGGAAGCAGCGACGGGGAAAATTCGTGAGGGTGGGACAGCCGCCGCCCGGATGCCAGTCCGCTCTGCGAAAAATGCGGGTAGGCCGACAAGCCGGGATGTGGGCTCCAAAACGACTCCACCCCCGCCCCGGCGCAAGCCTGGGAGCGGGGGCGGAAGCCAGACGTCACTCCTGGGAACCGCCGGCTGGGGCGCCCTTCTGGGCGTTCTCCGAGCGCTCGTAGGCGCGGATGACTTCCTGCACCAGCGGGTGGCGCACGACGTCCACGTCGGAGAACTCCGAGAAGTGGATGCCTTCGATGTTCTTCAGCACCGTGCGCGCGTGGTTGAGGCCGGACGCCTTGCCCGTGGGCAGGTCCACCTGGGTCACGTCACCGGTGATGACCGCCTTGCTGTTGTAGCCCAGGCGGGTGAGGAACATCTTCATCTGCTCCACGGTGGTGTTCTGCGCCTCGTCGAGGATGACGAAGGCGTCGTTGAGGGTGCGGCCGCGCATGAACGCGAGCGGCGCCACCTCCACCACGCCCTGCTCCACCAGGTGCTGGGCCCGGTCCACGGCCATCATGTCGTGCAGCGCGTCGTAGAGCGGGCGCAGGTAGGGGTTCACCTTCTCCGCCAGGTCGCCGGGCAGGAAGCCGAGCTTCTCACCGGCCTCCACGGCGGGGCGCGCCAGGATGATGCGCTTGACCTTGCGCTCCTGGAGGAAGGAGACGGCCATGGCCATGGCGAGGTACGTCTTGCCCGTGCCGGCGGGGCCCACGCCGAAGACGATGTCGTGGGCGCGGATGGCGTCCACGTAGCGCTTCTGCGCGATGCTCTTGGGGGCGATCTGCCGGTTGCCGGTGCTCTTGAGCACGGTCCCCAGCATGACCTCCTGGAGGGACTCCGAGCCGCGGCCCAGGACCTTGATGGCCTGCTCCACGTCCTCGCGGTAGACGGTGCGGCCCGCGCGGATCATCTCCTCGAGGTTCTCCACGAGGCGCACCGCGAAGGAGACCGCGTCCGCGGGGCCCGACAGGAGCAGCTCCGTACCGCGCTGCCCCACCCGGACGCCGAGGCGCCGCTCCATCAGCTTGAGGTTCTCGTTCTGATTTCCGCACAGGGCCTGGGTCGTGTCGTTGTCACGAACGTCGACCTTGGCGGAGGTGGGAGTGGAATCTGCGCGGGCAGCGGGCACTTCCAGCGTGGCGGGATTTCGCAATGCGCGTCGTTCCTCGTTCAGTGGTCGCTCGCTTTCAACGTAACGCCGCCCTCCCACCCATGCTCGGCGGACCTCCTGGGCGACTGCGACTCCAAGCTAGCGCACAGGCGGTAGGAGGATGAACTGCCGGGCAGCCAACCGCCGGTAATAGTACTCCTCCCGCCAGGGGTATCGCAGCTCCTCGGGAGCCAACAATCCGGCATCCACCAATGCATCCAACCGTTCCGGCAGGGTTCCCTTCTCCAACTGGAACACCTCCAACGCGGCTTCAATGCGGACGCGCTGCGCGTGCGCAATCTGACGCTGGGCGGCGGGATCCCCCAGGATGGACGCGCCGGCCTCCCGGCCGCCTGCTCCCACCCACCGGGAGACGATGAAGGCCAGGGCCGCCAGCACTGCCATGGTGACGACGACGCGGCCCACCGGGCCCGCCACCCGGGCGAAGAGCCCGTGGTCTTCAGGAACGGGGACGCGCCCCTCCGGGTCGATGGCGCGCACGTAGTCGCCCTTGACCAGGTTGTAGAGCGCCTTGCAGGTCTCGAACTCGCCCAGGCAGCAGAGGTCCACCAGCCGGCGCAGGTCGCGCCCCTGGGCAATCTCCTCGTAGACGTGGCGCTCCGAGGGGCCGATGACACCCAGCTCCCCGCCGTCGTCGGCGTGGGGCCGGGGCACGGGCAGCGCCTTGACGCGCTCGAAGGTCATGTCGTCGCGGTGGATGCGCTTTCGGATGACGGGCCACTCGTCCACCATCCGGAAGCCCTCCATCAGCACCGTCTCCGCGCGCAGCGGCGTGATGCCTTCGGGGCCCGGCTCCACCGGCTCCTGGATGAACTCGTAGGTGCCCGCCTTCCAGGTGAAGAGACGGTAGAGCGTCTCCGTCACCTGGAGCTGGGCCATCTGCTGGAAGCGCTCGGCGGTGAGGGCGTGGCTGGACACCAGCACGTCCCCCAGCCGCTTGAGGGTGCGCTTCTGCGTCTCCAGCGCGGCTTCCAGCTGCGTCTCGGTGATGATCTCCGCGCGCACCAGCATGGCGCCGATGAGCTCCTTGCGCTTCCGGGTGAGGCCCTCGGCCTTGATGATGTGGCCGTCCTGGAAGCCGACGCGCACCTCCTGGTCCTTGTTGCGGAAGTGGAGCGTGCCCGTCTTCTGCTGCTGGCCGATGAGCTGCAGGATGTCGCCGATGCCGAAATCCTTGAGGGTGCCCTTGAGGGACATGGCTCAGGCCTCTCCCTTCTGGTGGCGGCGCAGGCCGCGCAGCGTCAGCAGGTAGACGAAGAAGAGCACCACCGCGGCGGGCACGAGCTTGAGATACAGCGGCACGTCTCCGTACGGGGTGCGGACGAGCCCGCGGTGGAGCACCAGCGCCGCCACGGCGAAGCTGAACACGAAGGCGTAGACGGCCCCGCGCACCGGCAGGCCCGTGCCCACGTGGCCCGCGCCGGACACCAGCCCGCCCAGCAGGTACGTCACCCGCTTCGTCCAGGCCTGGTGGCGCTCCACCTGGAGCTGCTTGCGCGAGCGGACCTCCTTGGGCACCTGGCTCTTGCGCGCGTAGACGTGCACGCACTGGCCGCAGAGCGAGCCGCCCGCGCTCAGGTCCTTGTCACAGCGCAGGCACACCGCCCGGCCGCACCGGTCGCAGGCGCGGGAGGCCTTCACCCGCTGGGAGGCCTCGCCCCACAGCGCCAGGAGGGCCGCGAGCCCCGCCGTCAGCGCCCAACCCACGGGGCCCTGGGGCAGCGCGCGAGAGAGCCACCGGCCCACCTGGGCCTCCACGCGCGCTCCCTCCTGCGTGCCCTGCGCCAGCTCCAGCCAGTCGCGCTCCGGCACCGGGGGCGCCAGGAGCAGCAGGTTGAGCAGGGGGCGGTCCTCCGGGGGCGGTTCACGGCGCAGGAGCGAATCATCCAGCGCCTGCGCGGTGGCGATGGCCGTGGCGGCCCGGTCCAGCTCCTTGCCCACCTGATCATCCGGCAGCAGCCGGGCCCGGCGCCGGTACACCTGCGCGAGGTTGTAGTGCGGCGCGGCCATCGTCGGATCCGCCTGGGAGGCCTGGGCATAGAGGGGCAGCGCGCCCTCCGGATCCCCCAGCCCCACCAGCGTGTTGCCAAAGCGCGTGAGCAGCCGCGCGTCCCCGTTGCGCAGCGCGGAGGCCGCCTTGAAGTCCGCGCGCGCCTCCTCCAGCAGGCCCCGGCGGGACTCGTAGAAGGCGAGCGCCCCCAGCTCCTGGAAGCGGGCCGTGCGGGCCTGCGCCCGAGCGCGCACCCGGGCCGCCGCGGCTTCCGCGGACAGGCCGCCGCGCTCCAGCAGGTAGACGTCCTCCGCGGGCGTGCCGGCGAAGACGGTGAAGCGCACCAGCGCGCCCGCCGCGAGCGGCATCACGCCCAGGCCCATGAGCAGCACCGCCGCCACCCAGCGCTCCCGGCGGCCCACGTACAGCGCCACCACGGCGAAGAGCAGCAGCAGCACCGGCACGAGCCCCGCGCCCAGCACCGCGGGCAGCGCCAGGAGCAGCAGCCCCAGCAGCCCCGACTGCCAGCGCGCCACCGCCCGGGGGAACAGGTGGTGGAAGTCATGCAGCGCGTAGCGGATCCGGCGCAGGAAGAGCACGGCCACCACCGCCACGGCCGTGGCCGCCCAGGCCGCGAGCGCCACCGCCCCCAGGTCCGCGAGCGCCGGGCGCCGGTAGCGCGCGTCCTTCGCCAGCGTCAGGAGCGCTGTCTTCCACTCGCCCAGGGCGCGCGGGAGGTTCAGCGGATCCTCCACCACGTACGTCTCCGCCCGGGCGAAGTGCGCCGCGGGCAGCCCTGGCGACAGGGCCACCGCCACGTCCAGGAGCGCGAGCGTCCCCGACAGGTCGCCCGCGCGGCGGCGCACCGCTGCCTCGCGCAGGAAGCCCACGCTCAGGGGCTCCAGGTCCGAGGCGAGCATCTCCTCGCGCAGCTTCAAGAGTTCCTGCTGGGCGGTCTGCGCGGCGGCGCTGTCGTTGCGCGCGCGGGCCTGCTTCCAGCGCTCCCACACGGCCAGCAGTTCCGCGTCCCCCAGCTTCGGCGCCATCACCGGCGGAGGACCGGGGCGCGGCGGCACGATGACGGGCGTGGGCTCCACCGGAGCAGAGGGCACCACGGGCTTGGGGGGCGGGGTGACGACGCGGCCCCGGCCGGCGGGGCGGCGGGGCTCGGGATCCGGTTCGGGCTCCTCGGCCTCGTCGACGACCTCCGGATCATCCTGGATGGCGGAGCCGTCCCCGGTGTCGGTCTCCGGATCCTCCAGGTAGGTCTCCTGGATGCGCGTGGGCGCGTCCTGCATCAACGCAGGGGCACGCGCGGGGAGAAGCAGCACGAGGCAGCAACACAGGCCGAGGAACGAGCGGAGCATCCGAGGGGCGGATGATAGGCGACAGGACGGACGACACGAAATCATGTGCGCCCGTTCCCTCTTCGTGGCCCCGTGCTACAGGAGCGCGCGGCGGGGGACTGCACGGGAGCGACACGCATGGCGGCGCCTGGATCAGAGCTGGAAAGACTGGTGGGGATCATGCAGCGGCTGCGGGCCGAGGGCGGCTGCCCCTGGGACCGCGAGCAGGACCTGCGCTCGCTGCGCCCCTACCTGACCGAGGAGGCATTCGAGGTCCTGGACGAGATGGACCGCGTCGCCGAGGGCGGCCCCTGGCACCCCCTGTGCGACGAGCTGGGGGACCTGCTCTTCCAAATCGTCTTCCACGCCCAGCTGGCGGCGGAGCTGGGCGAGTTCACGATGGCGGACGTCTGCAAGGCCATCAGCGACAAGATCACCCGCCGGCACCCGCACGTGTTCGGCGACGAGCAGGTGAAGGGCGCCGAACAGGTGCTCTCCAACTGGGCGAAGCTGAAGGCGGACGAGCGCAAGCGCAAGACGGGCCGCGCGGGTTCGGTGCTGGACGGCGTGCCCACCGCCGCCCCGTCCCTGCTGCGCGCCGAGCGCCTCACCGAGAAGGCCAGCCGCATCGGGTTCGACTGGCCGGACCTCGCCGGGGTGCGCGGCAAGCTGGACGAGGAGCTGCGCGAGCTGGACGAGGCCATCGCGGCGGGAGGGCGGGACGCCATCGAGCACGAGCTGGGGGACGTCCTGTTCTCGCTCGCGAACCTCGCCCGCTTCGTGAAGACGCCGGCGGAGGACGCGCTGCGCATGGCCACCCGCCGCTTCACCACCCGGTTCCAGTACATCGAGGCCCGGCTGAACGAGGAGAACGTGCCCTTCGGCGGCGCCACCCTGGAGCACATGGAGCGCCACTGGCAGGCGGCCAAGGCCGAGGAGAAGGCCCTGCCCCCGCC
>NZ_RAWG01000510.1 GCF_003611735.1 Corallococcus sicarius
CCCATGAGGCCCCCGCCGTCGGCCGCCGGGGCCTGCGCCGCCGCCGTCTGCTGCCAGCCCTGCATCTCCGGGATGGCCTGGTCCATCTGCCGCGCGGCGTCCGGGCCCACCTTCTCCTGCACCGTGCCCTGCACCATCTTCAGGAGGGAGCCCGCGAGCCCCTGTGCCTGCGTGCCATCCACTCCAAGCTGCTGCGAAAGCTGTCCGATGAGGTCCATGCCGCTCCTTGCGTGTCCGCGTGAGAGCCGGAGGTTGTAGCGGGCCCGGCCGGAAAGCTCGCGGGAATCCCGGCGGAAGGCGCCGGGAGCGTTGGTCGCAGGACGCCCTGACGCCCTCCGTCCAGCCGCTAGAGCCGGGTGAACGACCAGCTCACCGCCTGGCCGTTGGCGTAGGGCATGACGCCGTGGAAGGGGCGCGGGTCCGCGTCGAACACGAGCGGCAGGAAGTGCCGGTCCCCGTCCCACAGCGACAGCGACAGGATGGACGACACCGGGACCCACGACAGCGAGCCCTCGGGGTTGCCCTCCAGGGGCGTGCCCTCGAAGGCGTCGATGCGGAAGATGAAGCCCAGCCAGTCCTCGCCGTTCTTGCCGAAGCCGGGCCAGGACAGGGTGCCGCGCAGCACCATGCGCGTGCACTCGATGCCGGCCTCCTCGCGGATCTCCCGGCGCATGCCCGCGGCCACGTCCTCGTCGCGCTCCAGCTTGCCGCCCAGCCCGTTGTACTTGCCGTAGTGGGCGTCGTCCGGGCGCGTGTTGCGGTGGATGAGCAGCACCTGCTGGCCATCCGGCGACAGCACGTAGCCCAGCGTGGCGACGATGGGGGTGTAGGGCATGGGGGCGCCTCCTGCGCGTGACGGAAGGGACGCGCGACATACCGCGCGCCGGCCTCCCGGCCATCAGGAAAGCAGCCTAGGGATCCGCGCGGGTCAGGATGGTGCGGGGGACCTGGTTCCGCCGCCACACCTCGACGGCGGGGGATGCCGGCGACACGTCGCGCGTGTAGGTCGCCTCGAACCAGCGGCGCCTGTCGGCGGAGAGCTGCCACTGGCCCCGGGGCCCCAGCAGCGCGAAGTCACACCGCTCCAGGAGCGCGAGCATCCTTCGCTGGGAGTCCGGGGTGGCGAAGGCCGCCGCCGCGTTCTCGAAGCGGGCCCCCGAAGCGAGCGCGTCCTGCAGCATCAGCGCGTACGGATCCACGACCAGGGGACGTCCGGGCAGCACCGGAGGCAGCCGCCCCGCGAGCAGTCCCCAGCCCGGCTCGAAGCCGCACAGGGCCGCGTCCGGGGGGACGTGTTCGCGCACGTAGCGGGCCTGCAGGACCTGCTCTGGAGGCCGGATCTCCGCGCCGCGAAGCGCCTCGAGCCCTGAGTGGAGCGGCGCGAGCACCACCAGCCCGGACGCCACCGCGCCCACCTGTGGGCCCCGTGTGGCGGCGAAGCCCACGAGCGCCGCCGCGCCCAGTCCGGCCAGCAGGGCCTCCGGCCCGGCGAGCAGCGCGTTGTAGTTGGACCAGTAGCTGTGCGCGGCGAGGTACGCGGCCACGGTGAGCAGGTACGCGGTGGCCACGAAGCGCTCGGGCGCGGCCTCCGCCCGGGTGCTCCGGCGCAGGGCCCGCGTCAGCGCGACGCCCAGGCCCAGCAGGGCGAGCAGCACGGCGTAGCGGCGCCGCTCGTGGGTCATCTCCAGGAGCCGCTCCCAGCGCGACACGATGCCGTCCTCGGGCCGGGCGGACTGGAACCACAGCACGTCCCGGACGAAGGCCCCGGGGGCGCTCAACGCCAGGGGACCCACCAGCGCCAGGGCGGACAGGGACGCGGACAGCACGAAGCGTCGCGCCAGGCTCCAGCGGGGGCCGGGCGCCAAGGACATGAGCGCCGCCGCGCCCCAGATGCCGCCCAGCACCTTCACCGAAACCATGACCCCGGCCAGCACCCCGGCGAGACCCGCGCGGCGGGGCAGGGGCACACGCTCCGCGGGCAGGAGCCACACGTTCGCGAGCCCCAGGCCGCAGAGGTTGAGCAGCGGATCCAGGAACGGACCGCGCTCCATGGTGACGACCTCCGGGTGCGCCGCGTAGGCCAGCGCGGCCACCACGCCCGCCACCGGACCCCAGGCCCGCATCGCCAGCCGGCCCACGAGCACGGTGCTCGCGGCGCCCATCAGCGTGGCGAGCCAGCGCGCCAGCACGAAGCCCACCGACGGATCCCCGAACGCGCCCACCGCCGCGGCGGGAGCCCCCAGGAACAGCGCGCCCGGTGGGTGCACGAAGAGGTAGTCGCGGTAGGGCAGCAGGCCCTTCCACAGGAGCGCGGACGCCGCGTAGTAGACGCCCTCGTCGTAGTTGACGACGTACCCGGACGCGCCCGCGCGGTGGAAGAAGGGCAGGGCCCGGAGCACCCACGCACCCACGGCCAATGCCGCCAGGCCCCAGGGCCACCAGCGCCGGGGCCGGGGCTGTCCACCCTCCGTCGACCGCGCGAATCCTTCCAAGACGGGCGGATGCTACGCGCGGGTGTCACCCCGCGCGAACCATTCCGGCGCATTCATCCGTCCGGGGAAGCCGCCACACGGAGCGTCGCGGCGCGAAACACAATCGGTAACACGGGAGACATCTTCGCGGCACATGCGGGGTGCACCTTCACGTCCTGTCAGCCCGGAAGCCCCGGGCCTGCGCGACACGGGACTGCGTGGGGGCGACCCCTCCCAGTCGGTCCTCCACGGTGTCTCCGTGCCGCCAGGCCCCGGCTTCCGGGGGCGGTCGCCACCGGGGCGGGTGGCCAGCCGAGCCCGGGCCGGCCTCCCTGCCCATGAGGGGCATGCAATCAGGCCGTTGGAACGTCGTTTCCTGAAAGTCACGAACTCCCCGTCAGGATGTCAGAGGGGGGCCGTATGTTCGGGCACATGGAGGCGATGATGCAGACGCTGTTGGTGTTCGTACCTGTGGCCCTGTTGGTGGGGGCCGTGCTGATGATTCCCCGCTCCCGCCGCCGCGTGCGTCGGTGGAAGGTGCGGGCCGGGTAGGGCGGATCCGAAGCCTCGGATCCGGCCTCCGAAAAGGGGGGAAACGGAATGATCTGGGGCTCGAAAACGTATGCTTGACAGGGGCGGTAGGGGCCGGTACAAGCCGCCTCACTGAAGCAACGGCGGGCCGCCAAGGGCGGATAGCTCAGCGGTAGAGCGGCGCCCTTACAAGGCGATGGTCACAGGTTCAATCCCTGTTCCGCCCAAAGATTTTGTGGGGAGTTAGTTCAGTTGGTTAGAACGCCGGCCTGTCACGCCGGAGGCCACGGGTTCAAGTCCCGTACTCCTCGCCACTTGAAGGGCCCGGAACCGAAAGGTTCCGGGCCTTTCGTTTTTTCGGGCACCGCACAGGCAGGCCGCGCTCCGCAGTGGAAGCCAGGTGCGGGCGGCGGAACCCTACTTCGTGTTTCGTGAGGTCAGCCGGGCGGGAAAGCGCTCCTCGACGCCGGGCAGGAACAGGGGCCGGCCTTCACGGGCGGCCTGGATGGCCCGCTTGAAGTCGAGGTCGCCGTAGCGGTCGAGCACGGCCGGGTCGAAGAAGTCTTTTCCGTCACCTTCCCCTTCGTTCGCGATGTCCGGCTCCAGCGTCTCCCAGCCTGCGCGCGACGCGTAGAGCAGCGAACGCACCCCTCCGTCCGCGTAGAGGAAGGTGTGCACGTCGAGGAAGCTCGCCCTCGCCCTGAGTTCGCCCTTGGCGCTGAGGACGGCGTTGTGGTCCCCGTACCGGCCGAAGAGCCAGTCGTCCACGAAGACCGAGCCTTCGACGAAGACCCGCGCCCCGTTGCCGAACGACAGCGTCCGCGCCTGGAGGTCTCCCCGGACGATGACGAGCCCGGGGAGATACTCGTAGGTCCACAGGTCGAGGTGGCCAGACGTCTTGAGGGGACCGTCGACCAGGACGACATACGGGCCTTTGCCCGTGTCGGTGTCTCCGGAACCGTCGATGCCCCCGTCGATGATGCGAAGCCTGGCGGGAGGAGGGCCGTTGGGGCGGGGCTCGAAGTCCCGGAGCTCCGCCTCCCGCGGGTGAAGGTGGAGGCGCGAGTGGAGCTCCTCGAAAGTCGTCTCCCGGCCAAGGTCATCGAGTCGGGTGGTGGGCATGAAGTGCATCATGCCTCGGGTCTTGCCGAGGCCCATGGTCGATGGGCGTGAAACTGTCTCTTATATACATCT
>NZ_RAWG01000511.1 GCF_003611735.1 Corallococcus sicarius
CTCCCGCCCGTCGCGTTCATGACGCATCCTCGGGTCTCATCGCCCGACTCCCGAGGACACGTCATGGCTCACGAACACCCCGCCTCTCACGCCCACCACCCCATCGTGCCGGGCTTTGGCGCCGACCGCGCCGCCCACTACGACGCCCAGGCGTCCGTCAACCTCGCGGGCGCGGAGGCCCTGTACGAACTCGGCGTCAGCGCGTTGACGGCCCAGCTCGACGGCCAGGACGCGGCCTCGCTGCTCTTCGTGGGACTGGGCACGGGCGCGGAGCTGATGCCCTACACCCGCTTCAACGTGCCGGGTTGGCGCTTCACGGGTGTCGACCCCTCCGAGGCCATGCTCGACGTCGCCCGGGGCCGCCTGGAGGCCGAGGGGATGCTCTCACGCACGCACCTGCACGTGGGGGAGCTGAAGACCCTGCCCGCGGGCCCTCCGTTCGACGGCGCGCAGGTGATGGGCGTCCTGCACCATGTGGAGGGCGACGAGGCCCGCATCGAACTGCTGCGCGAGGTGACCCGGCGGCTCAAGCCGGGAGCGCCCCTCGTGCTGGGCTGCCGCGTCGGCAAGGACCCCGAGCTGATGAACGTGGAGCTGCGGCGGCTGCGGGCGTATGGAATTCCCCTGGAGGCGCTGGAGCGTCGGCGCCAGCTCTTCGCGCAGATCCAGCCCATCGAATCCGATGCCGCCCTGTTCGCGATGTTCGCCCGGGCCGGACTGGTGGCTGCCCGTCCGATCTTCCAATCACTGGGGTACAAGGTCTTCCTCGCGCGCTTCGAGCCCTGAGCCGCGATGGATGGATGAGCGTCCCTCCTCAGGGCACGTCCATGGCCGTCGGGTCGGACTTCCAGCGCTGCAGCAGCTCCTTCGAGGGAAAGCCCCGCACGCGGTAGCGCTCCGGGTACAGCCCCGGCTCCGGCATCAGCATCGTCCCGGCGTCGCGCACCACGAGGTCCCAGCGCACGGAGGCCACCGGGGGCGCGTCCGGGCCCAGCGACGTGTCCATGAAGAGGATGACGTCCGCACGCGGCAGCAGCGTCTCGCCGTCGTTGAACCAGAGGGTCTGGCCGAAGAAGCGCCCCTTCGCGTCCTGCTCCGGGACGTAGCCGGCGACGTAGAGCTGGGAGCCCTCCTTTTCATGCTGCCGCCGCAGCCGCTCCGTCTGCTCCTGGTAGCCGCGCACCCGGCTGGCGAACGCGAGGTTCTCCAGGAGACTCCGCGACGGGCTGCCCGGCTCGGGAAGGAAGGGCCTCCATCCGTCGGCGGTGAGGCGCAGCGCGCGGCCGTCCACCGGGCGTGGCGCCTTGAGGCCCGCCATGGTGGCCTCCGCCACCTCGAGCAGGCCCTCCGCGTCCTCGGCGCCGGTGATGAGCAGCGAGTCCCTGTTGGGCACCGTCACCACCCGCTCGCCCTTGACCTCGCAGCCGCTCAGCACGTCCTCCAGCAGCAGCCGCGAGGCCCCGTAGCTGTCATTCGTGGCGATCAGGCACGTGCCCAGGGCACGTGCCTGAGCGGCACGGAGTCCAGCCGCCGCAGGTTGGCCATCGCGTCGGTGTGGGCCTGCTCGTAGGAGATGCCCCAGCGCGCCAGGTCGTCCGGGGTGGAGCTCTGGATGAGGAAGCGCTCCGGGTCGTAGGTCAGCTCGCCCGTGATGCCCGTGGCACGGAGGGCCTCCAGGGCCTGCTCGGCGAACGCGTCCTTCTCCGGCAGCTCCGGGTACAGCTCACCGGGTGCTCCCGTCGTCCCACTGGCGAAGACCAGCGCGACGACGAGCACCAGGGCCGAGACACCGAGGAGGAGCACCTTCCACTGCGAGTTGCGTGACATGGGCCCCGGAGCAGACACCGCCAGGGATGCGCCGTGCAAGAGCGCATGGCTGCAAGCGCATGGCTGCAAGCGCATGGTAGATGGGTGCCCATGAACCTCTCTCAATGGGCAGTCACGGGTCTGGGCATGGCGTTCCTGGTGTCTGGCTGCGGCGGCAGCCGGAGCAACTCCAAGGTGGACCTGTCCGGGATGGGCCCCTCCATGAACGCGAAGCGCTATGCGAACCTGGAGAAGATCGCGGCCAAGGACCTCAAGTGCGCCGAGGAGCTGACGCCCGCCTACCTCGGCGAAAATCAGTATCAGATGAGCGGATGCAACGACGAATTCATCTATGAGCTGCGCTGCAGGATGGGCCAGTGCTCATGGGTTCCCGACGTGAGGGCGCGCGCGGAGTTCGACCTGGAGTGCGCGAAGGCGCGACTCAAGGCCTCACACCTGGATCCCGTCACGGTGGGGGTCTCGGGCTGCGGAAAGCGCGCGAGCTACAGGGCCATTGGCTCCACCTACGGCGTGATCTGGACGCTGAGTTCGCCCGTGACCGAGGACGTGGCCCCCGCCGCGGCGTCCACGGACGAAGAGGGCCCCGCTCCGTCCGATACTTCCCGTGGAACACCTGTTCCCACCATATAATTACTATTCTCGATTTACTTGGTACGAAGGGACTCCCACTCTTAGAGGGAGTTCAATGCTCGTATCCAGAATGATGTGGCTGTCCGCTTCGGTGATGCTGCTTGGAACCGGCTGTGGCGAAGATCCTGCCACCGCCACGCCGGAGGAGACCGGCACGCAGCAAGCCGCGGTGAACCTCTGCGCCGGAGCCCCCAGCACGGGCCCCGCGCAGGACTTCGACGGCGACGGTGTGTCCGACCTGGTGGTGTTCAACCCGCCCACGGGCGCCTGGAAGATCCAGTCCCTCCAGGGGCCCAACACCACCCTCTTCTTCGGAGACAGTCAGTCCCGCGTCGTCCCGGCGGACTACGACGGCGACGGGGCGACGGACATCGCCGTGTGGAAGCCCTCCACGGGCGTCTGGAAGCTTCGCAATGCCCGGGACACCACCACGGCGCAGCTCGGCCAGAGCGGCGACATCGCCGTGCCCGCCGACTACGACGGCAACGGGAAGGCGGACGTCGCGGTGTGGCGGCCCTCGACGGGCCAATGGCACATCATCCACAGCTGCTACGGCACCACGGTGACGACGCACTGGGGACAATACGGAGACCTGCCGCTGCCGGCCGACTACGACGGTGACGGCAAGGCGGACCTGGCCGTGTGGCGCCCCTCCACCGCCACCTGGTACATCCTCTACAGCTCCGGGGGCCCTGCGTTCATCCACACGTTCGGCTTCTCCAGCGACATCCCCGTCCCCGCGGACTACACCGGTGACGGCAAGGCGGAGCTCGCCGTGTTCCGGCCGTCCAACGGGACCTGGTACTACCTGGTCAATCCCGCCACCGGGACGCTCGCGGCTGGGGCCTTTGGCCTGTCGGGGGACGTGCCCGTCCCCGGGGACTACGACGGTGACGGCAAGGCGGACTTCGCGGTGTGGCGGCCCTTCATCGCGCCGTCGCCCAGCTCCAGCGTCTGGTACTACCTCTACAGCGCCTCTGTCCCCAACTCCGGAAGCACCGCATGGGGCTTCGCGCCGGGCGGCGACATCGCGGTGAAGCTCTATCCCACGCCGTGAAGCAGCCCCTGCCCCGTGCCCGTGACAGGGCGCGGGGCGGGCGTCGCGCTACGGGCGCCCGGGCTCCCTACAACGCGGGCCCGTGCGCCGGGGGCGTCTGTCCCGGCCCGAAGCCTTCTCCCGCCGGCGGACCCACGGAGCTATAGCCCCAGCCCGAGAACGAGCCATCCTGTCCGACGGCCAGCGAGTGGTACGTGCCCGCGGAGACGGCCACGATGCCACTGACGCCCGGCACCACCTTCGGCAGGAAGCTGTGCGCCGTGGAGCCGTCCCCCAGCTGGCCAAGATAGTTGCAGCCCCAGGTCCAGACACTGCCATTGGGGGCGATGCTCAGGGAATGGTTTGAACCCAATGCCACCCGGGACAGCGGAGCCCGGGCACTCAAGCCCTGTTGTGTCTGTGAGAGGGCTGCCGGAGGATGACTGAACGTGCCTTCCATGGGAGTCGTGTGGGTGGATGTCCCGCGCGGGGGGCAGGTCAATGACAGGCAGGGATTGCTGCTTCGCTTCGCGCGGGACAGTCCTGTTGCCCGGAAGGCAGGGATTGCGGGCGCCTGCTCGCACGCTCACCTTGCCTTCCGCGACACCGCCCCTCCGTCACCCGCTCCAATGCCTGGGCGGGGAGGAAAGGGGTTGTCGCGGAGGAGAACGCATGCGTCCGATGAAGATGCTGTGGGCCGTGGTGGGGGCTGTGGCGCTGTCTGTCGGTTGCGGCTCGGCCATGGCGAGCCCCGAGGAGGAAGTGTCGGAGGTTGTCTCCACGGAGAGCGAAGTGG
>NZ_RAWG01000512.1 GCF_003611735.1 Corallococcus sicarius
CGTGAGGGCCAGGGCCAGCCCGGCCCAGGCGCCCCCCACGAGGAGGAGGACGCCCGCGATGCCGTTCTTCAAGAAGCGCATGCGCCCGAGTATCCGTGGCCCCCTGCCCCCTGTCACGGAGCCGGGCTCCGGGCGGAGCCCCGGCGAGCGGCCGGGCGCGGATCCGCCTTCCCAGGAGGGACGAAGGGGCTTCCTGATCGCCTACCTTGACCGCTTTTCCCCGGGTGTGCGACGAAAGGGGTCCCCTGGTGTCGTAGGAGCCACCCCGATGAGCGACGAGCGCGAAGACACGACCATCTACAAGGTCGTCGTGAACCACGAAGAGCAGTACTCCATCTGGCCGGCCGACCGCGAGAACGCGCTGGGCTGGAAGGATGCTGGCAAGCAGGGCCTGAAGGCCGAGTGCCTGGAGTACATCAAGGAGGTCTGGACGGACATGCGTCCGCTGAGCCTCCGCAAGAAGATGGAAGAGGCGGCCCGCAAGAACTGAGGGCCGCACCGCTTCCGACTGCCGTGACTCCCTCCCCGGTTCGCGGGGAGGGTGGGCCCGTCCCCGACTAGAGGTCTGGCGGAGGCCTGACGCCCAGATGGCAGGCGCGCAGGGCAAGCTGGGTGCGGTTCTCCGCCCCAAGCTTGCGGTAGAGCTGCGTGACGTGTGACTTCACCGTGCGCTCGGCAATCTGGAGATGTGCGGCGATCTTCAGATTGTCCGCGCCTCCCGCCACGTACGCGAGCACCTCGCGCTCCCGCTGCGTGAGCAACAGCAGCACGCTCGCCGTGGGCGACGTCACCGGTGGATGTTCGAAGTCATTGCGCAGCAGCTGCACCGGGAAGAGGCGTTCGCCCCTCACCAGTGACTGGACCGCGGAAGAGACGGCATTGACGCCCAACCCCGCGCGGAAGAGGTAGCCGGAGGCGCCCTCGTCGAAGCACTGGGAGATGACCTCCGGCGTGCTCACCGCCGAAAGCAGCAGCATGCGGACTTCCAGTCTGCGCTTGCGGGCCTCGCGCAGCAGGTTGAGCCCTTCCGTCACGGAGCAGCCAATGGCGGCTTCGCCATCACTCTCCACATCCAGAATGGCCACCTGCGGCGGATCCGTTCCAAGCCCATCCAGGAAGCCGCGCACGTCGCGCGTCACCGAAGTGGAATGACCCTCACCTCGAAGCCCATCGGAGAGGCCCTGCCAGGCCGCCCAAGGTCCTTCGAGAATCGAAATACGCACTGCTGATTGATTCGCTGCCATGCGATGGCCCCCCAGCCGTCGTGGCGAATTGCTTTACAACCTGTCGACTGCAACCTGCCCCGGAGTCGGTGGAACCGCGGCGGAACTTCCGCCTGTGATGGGCGTGCGAGAACCGCGCTTCAACTCCATCCGGGGGTCTTGTCAGTGCTGCCCTGCGGACTGCGCTTGCGACTGCCGAACCGGCCCCTTCGGGCCGCTTCCTCCTTTTTCGCTCAGGCAATTCCAACCACCCGAGACCCTAACACCCTCAGCCGTTACATGCGAACCGGCTTTGTCGGGACTGTCAATTGCGCACGAAGCGTATCGAAATCCAGGGCCTCGTCCGACAGGCCCTGGTGGCTGTCTCGTCCGGGACACGCTTTTGCGTCCACCATTCAATGTTTCGCGCGCTGTTTCGGCTCCGCTGTGTTGGTGGCACGCAAACCACGTGGATGTTCCCCTTAGACGGCAAGGGCGTATGCTGTGCGTCCGACACGCATGACACCCTCCGCCCCCGCACCTCACGTCGACGTCGCCACGCCCGAGCGGGTGGCGCTCTCCCTCCCCGTGGCCGGCATTGGCTACCGCTGTCTTGCGTGGCTGGTGGACGCAAGCCTGCTGTTCTTCTTCTGGGTGGCCCTCTACTTCGTCATCACCCTGCTCGTCTCCGACGTGCTGGGTGCATTCCAGGCGCTGTCGGGGCTGGTCCAGTCGCTGTTCGCGGTGGGGCTCTTCGCCACGCAATGGCTGTACTGGACGCTGGCGGAGGTCTTCTTCCATGGACAGACACCCGGCAAGCGCGTGCTGAAGATCCGCGTCGTGCGCGAGGACGGCTCGCCGGTGGGCTTCTACGAAAGCGCCGTGCGCAACCTGTGCCGCGCGGTGGACTTCCTGCCGGTGCTCTACGCCACCGGCTGCATCACCATGCTGCTGGATGGGAAGCACCGCCGGCTGGGGGACCTGCTCGCCGGCACCGTGCTGGTGCGCGAGGAGGCCATCGACCTGGACAAGTACACGCAGGCCCCCGCGGCGGAGGCTCCGCCCACGCCCGTGGCCGCCGAGCGTCCGTTGGACGCGGAGGACGTGGAGCTGGTGTTGGCGTTCCTCGCGCGCGCGTCCGGGCTGGAGCCGGAGGTGCGCCGTCGGCTGGGCGCACGGATGGTGGACCGCGTGGGCGCCTCCCTGACGGACGCGGAGCGCGAGCGGGTGTTGGCGTCCGCGGACGCCACGGAGGCCTTCCTGCGCACCCGAGCCCGGGCGGCCCACTGACATGGCCCTGCCCCTCCCCACCTTCGTCTCCCGGCGCCGGCCGGACTGGGACGCGCTCCAGGGGCTGCTGACGCGCCAGCGCGCGGGCCGGCTGCACCTGGACGAGCTGCGACGGCTGGACTCGCTGTATCGCCGCGCGGCCGCGGACCTGGCCCAGGCGCAGACGTTCTACCCGGGCACGGACGCGCACCGGTTCCTCAACCAGCTGTGTGGCCAGGCGTATGGCGCCATCTACCAACCGCCCCGCGAGCGCTGGGCCGCGACGCGCGACTTCTTCCGGCGCGACTTCCCGGCCACCCTCCGCCGCGAGGCGCGCTTCGTGGGCGTGAGCGCGGGCCTGCTGGTGCTGGGGCTGCTCCTGGGGGCGCTGGTGGTGCTGCTGGAGCCGCGCGGCGCGGAGCTGCTGGTGCCGGAGGGCGTGCGGCGCTACGTGGCCCAGGGGCGCATGTGGACGGACGACATCTTGTCGGTGGCGCCGCCCAACGCGGTGGCCTCCGGCATCGCGACCAACAACCTCACCGTCACGCTGTTCGCGTTCGCGTCCGGCATCCTGCTGGGCGTGGGGCCCATCTTCACGCTCGTGAACAACGGCGTGTTGATTGGCGCGGTGGGCGCGCTGTGCTTCCGCGAGGGCATGGCGGTGGGCTTCCTGGACTTCATCGCCGCGCACGGGCCGGTGGAGCTGTCCATCATCGTCATCGCGGGGGGCGCGGGCCTGATGGTGGGCCAGGCGCTCATCGACCCCGGAGAGCTGCCCCGGGCGCAGTCGCTCCAGACGCGCGGCCGCGAGGCGGTGAAGCTGGTGGTGGGCTGCGCGCCCTTCCTCGCCGGCATCGGCGTGGTGGAGGGCTTCATCTCCCCGGGGAGCTTCTTCCCCACCTGGGCCAAGGCGGGGCTGGGCCTCTCACTGGGAGCGCTCTTCTGGCTCTACCTGCTGCGCGCGGGGAGGACGGACGCGGGCGTCGCGCACGAGGAAGTGCCAGAGGACAGGGCCTCCATCCGCTTGCGCTGACGGTGCTTGAGGATGCGCTCGTAGGCGGCGTTGAGCTCACGCATCTGCTCGGCGGAGCCGCCCCGGTCCGGGTGCCGCTCCATGGCCAGCGCGTGGAAGCGCGCGCGCACCACGTCGGGCGGATCCAACGGCGACACGCCCATCATCTGGTACGGGCACTGCTCCTGGACGGCGTTGAGCCACTTGTCCAGCCGGTCCTTCACCTCCACGAAGCGCGCGTCCGCCTCCGCGGTGTCCTTCACCGGGTGCGTGCGCATCTTCGAGTCCGCGCGGAACACCTCGCTGTAGGTGCTGGACACCCAGCGGTGGCATGAACCGCACCGGAAGTACTTCACCCGGTTCCCTGGCTGGAGGGTCATCATGACGCCGCAGTGGGTACACTCCACTTCGACGTTCTCCAGCGTCTGCCAGCTCGCGACCGCCGCACCCATGGTGTCTTCGCTCTCCGTTCGCAACACGCCTGTAGCGCCAGCAACCTCCCACGTCCGACGATCGCGTCAAGAAAATGTCGCCCGCGACCCAGGGGGGTGCGCCATCCCGCTGCCCGGGTGTCGGGATTCGGGTAGAACGGGGCCATGCGTCCGCTCCTCGCCGCCGCCCTGCTGCTGACCGCCGTCGCGCACGCCCAGGCTCCGTCCCGGGCTCCCCTGAAGCCGGCCCCGGAGAAGCCCTCTGGAGAGAAGGCCGGCGCCGACAAGGCCGGCGTCGAGAAGGCTGGCGCCGACAAGGCCCCGGCGCCCCGGCCC
>NZ_RAWG01000513.1 GCF_003611735.1 Corallococcus sicarius
ACGCGATGAAGGCGCTGGCCCAGCAGGAAGGCGCCTCGCTCTTCATGGTGCTGCTGACGGGCTGGCAGGTGTTGATGTCGCGGTACGCGGGCCAGGAGGACGTGACGGTGGGCTCGCCGATGGCGGGCCGGAGGCGCGGAGAGGTCGAAGGTCTCATCGGCCTCTTCGTCACCGTGCAGGCGCTGCGCACCCGGGTGGAGGCCACCGCGTCCTTCCGCGCGCTCCTGCGTCAGGTGCGGGAGACGGTGCTGGGGGCCCAGGAGCACCAGGAGCTGCCCATCGAGCGACTCGTGGAGGAGCTGCGTCCGGAGCGCATCCCGGGTCGCACGCCGTTCTTCCAGGTCATGCTCACGTACCAGGCATCCTTCCGTGGCGCGTCCACCGTGGAGGGCGTGAAGCTGGAGGCGCTGGAGCTCGACACGCACACGGCGAAGTTCGACCTGACGCTCCAGGTGTTGGAGACGGAGCACGGCCTCAAGGGCTACCTGGAGTACGCCACCGATCTCTACACCGCGCCCACCGTGGCGCGGCTGGCCGAGCATCTGCGCGTGCTCCTGGAGGGCGCTGTCGCCCATCCGGACGAGCTGGCCACGCGGCTCCCGCTGTTGACCGACCCTGAGCGCCAGCAGGTGCTGGTGGAGTGGAACAACACCGACGTGGCCCTGCCCGCGGAGCAGGGGATTCCGGAGCGCTTCGCGGCCCAGGCACGCCTGACGCCGAACGCGCTGGCGGTGGTGGCCCCGGGAGCGGCGGCGCTGACGTACGGCGAGTTGGAGGCGCAGGCGAACCAGGTGGCGCACCACCTGCGAAGCCTGGGCGTAGGCCCCGAGGTGCTGGTGGGCGTATGCCTGGAGCGCACGCCGCGCCTGCTGGTGGCGCTGCTGGGCATCCTCAAGGCGGGCGGCGCCTACGTGCCGCTGGACCCGTCCTACCCGGCGGACCGTCTGGCGCTGATGGTGTCCGCGTCGCGCATGTCGCTGCTGCTGACGCAGCAGTCGCTGGAGGGCACGGTGGAGGCCCCGGGCCTGCCGCGCTACCTGCTGGACATGGAGGCCCCCGCACGTGCGGGCCTGTCCACCGAAGCGCCTCCCCGCACGGCCCGGCCGGAGAACCTGGCGTACGTCGTCTTCACGTCGGGAAGCACGGGGACGCCGAAGGGCGTGATGGTGTCGCACCGCAACTGGGCGAATGCGTACCTGGGCTGGGAGCGAAGCTACGCGTTGAAGGAGCAGTGCCGAAGCCACTTGCAGATGGCGAGCTTCTCCTTCGACGTCTTCGGCGGCGACGTGTCCCGCGCCCTGTGCTCGGGCGCGAAGCTGGTGCTGTGCCCGCGCGAGTGGCTGCTGGAGCCCCCGAAGCTGCACGGGTTGATGGAAGCGGAAGCCATCGACTGCGCGGAGTTCGTCCCGGCGGTGCTGCGCGGGCTGTTGCAGCACCTGGAGGAGACGGGCCAGCGGCTGGAGGCGATGAAGGTGCTCATCGCCGGATCCGACGCCTGGTACGTGAATGAGTACCGGCGCATCCGGGGCGTGATTGGTGAGGGGACGCGCCTCATCAATTCCTACGGCATCAGCGAAACCACCATCGACAGCACGTGGTTCGAGAGCGACGCGCTGGAGGCGGGAGACAACCGGCTGGTGCCGATTGGGAAGCCCTTCGCGAACGTGCGGATGTACGTGCTGGACGCGGCGCTGCGGCCGGTTCCGGCGGGCGTGGCGAGCGAGCTGTACATCGGCGGCGAGGGCGTGACGCGAGGCTACTGCCACCGTCCGGAATTGACGGCGGAGCGCTTCGTGCCCAACCCGTATGGGGCGCCGGGCTCACGGCTGTACCGCTCGGGAGACAGGGCGCGGCACCTGACGGACGGGAACATCGAATTCCTGGGCCGTGCGGACACGCAGGTGAAGCTGCGCGGCTTCCGGGTGGAGCTGGGCGAAATCGAGTCGGTGCTGGGCAAGCACCCCGCGGTGCGCACGGCGGTGGTGCTGGTGCGAGAGGGCCCGCGCCGCCTCATCGCGTACGTGGTGGCGCCCAAGGACACGACCAGCGTGCAGTTGCGTGACTTCCTGCGCGAGCGGCTGCCGGAGTACATGGTGCCGGCCGCCTTCGTGGTGCTGGACGCGCTGCCACTGACACCGAACGGGAAGGTGGACCGCAAGGCCCTGCCAACGCCGGACGGCGCGCAGGAGACCGCGCATTTCGTGGCCCCGCGCACGCCCACGGAGGAGGTGCTGGCGCAGGTGTGGGCGCAGGTGCTGGGCGTGGCGAAGGTGGGGGCGGAGGACAACTTCTTCGACCTGGGCGGCCACTCGCTGCTCGCCACGCAGTTGGTGGCCCGGGTGCGCGCCGCGCTCGATGTGGAGTTGCCGCTGCGCGCGCTCTTCGAGGCGCCCACCGTCGCCAAGCTCGCCGAGAGGTTGCAGCAGGCCCGCACCGCAATGGTCCTGCCGCCTCTCACCCGAACGCAGGCGGAGGGCCCTCAGCCCCTGTCCTTCGCCCAGCAGCGCCTGTGGTTCCTGGATCAGCTCACGCCCGACGACGCGTCCTACAATCTCCCCGCCGCGCTGCGCCTCTCGGGACGTCTGGATGTGGAGGCCCTGCGCCGTGCCTTTGAAGCGCTCGTCCAG
Source organism: Corallococcus sicarius (assembly GCF_003611735.1). Classification (GTDB taxonomy): domain Bacteria; phylum Myxococcota; class Myxococcia; order Myxococcales; family Myxococcaceae; genus Corallococcus; species Corallococcus sicarius. The sequence goes on from NZ_RAWG01000513.1 coordinate 2,628, forward strand.
CGCCACGAAGCCCTGCGCACCACCTTCTTCGAGCACGAGGGCCAGCCCTTCCAGCGCATCCACGAGCCGGCAGCATGGGCCCTCCCCGTGGAAGACCTGTCCAGCCTGGACGTGACGGCGAGCGAAGCGGAGACGCTGCGCCTTGCCACCCGCGAGGCCCGCCAGCCCTTCCACCTCGTGCACGGTCCGCTGCTGCGCACCTCGCTGCTGCGGCTCTCGGAGGAGACGCATGTCCTGCTGGTGACGATGCACCACATCGTCTCCGACGCCTGGTCCATGGGCGTGCTCGTGAAGGAGCTGGCCGCGAGCTACGCGGCCTTCAGCGAGGGCCAGGCGCCTTCCCTCCCGCCCCTGCCGGTGCAGTACGCGGACTTCGCCGCGTGGCAGCGCCAGTGGTTGCAGGGAGAAGTCCTGGAGACGCAGCTGGGCTACTGGAAGCACCAGCTCTCCGGGGCGCCCTCCGCGCTGGAGCTGCCCACGGACCGGCCGCGTCCGCCCGTGCAGTCCCGGCGCGGCGCCACGGTGCCAGTGAGCATTCCGGCGGCCCTCACGGAGTCCCTGCGCGGCCTTGCCAGGCGCGAGGGCGCGACGCCCTTCATGCTGCTGCTCTCCGCGTTCCAGCTGCTGCTGTCGCGCTACGCGGGCCAGGACGACGTCTCCGTGGGCTCGCCCATCGCAGGACGCACGCACACGGAAGCCGAAGGCCTCATTGGCTTCTTCGTCAACACGCTGGTGCTGCGCGCTCGGATGCGGCCGGAGGATTCGTTCCGCGAGCTGCTCGCCCAGGTGCGCGGCACCACGCTCGCGGCCTATGAGCATCAGCACGTCCCGTTCGAGAAGCTGGTGGAGGTCCTCCAGCCCTCGCGCGACTTGAGCCGCAGCCCCCTCTTCCGGGTGATGTTCGTCCTGCAGAACGCGCCCGCTGAAGCCCTGCGCGTCCCGGGCCTCTCCTTCCAGCCCGTCCCGCTGGAGGGCAACTCCGCGCGCTTCGACCTGGCGCTGACGCTCTTCGAAGTGCCCCAGGGCCTCACCGGCTTCCTGGAGTACAGCAGTGACCTCTTCGAGGCCGCCACCGTCCAGCGGCTGATGGGCCACTACGGCGTCCTGCTGGAGGCCATCGCCGCGCGGCCGGATGCCGCCATTACTTCGCTGCCCCTGATGACGGCCCCGGAGCAGGAGCAACTGCTCGTCGAATGGAATGCGACGGACGTCGAGTTCCCGAGCGACACCTGCATCCACCACGTCGTCGCGGAGCAGGCCCGCCGCGCGCCGGAGTCCATTGCCGTGCGCATGGGCGAGCGCGGCGTCACGTATGCGGGCCTCGATGCCTGGGCCCACCAGCTCGCCGTGCAGCTTCACGCGGCCGGTGTCTCGCGTGGCGACCGCGTGGCCGTCCTCGCGGAGCGCTCCCCTGAATTGGTGGCGGGCCTGCTGGCCACCCTCAAGGTGGGTGCGGCCTACGTGCCCATCGCTCCGGGTGTCCCTCCCGAGCGGCTCACCTTCATGCTGGAGGACAGCGCTGCTTCCGTCCTCCTCACCCAGCAGCACCTGCGCGCGTCTCTGCCCGCGCTCTCCACGCGCGTGCTCCCGCTAGAGGAAGCTATTGCGC
>NZ_RAWG01000514.1 GCF_003611735.1 Corallococcus sicarius
ACCGGGCCCCCCGCGCCGCCCGCTCCCAGCCCTCGTCCGCCAGCAGGTCCGCGGCGAAGAACGAGAGCCGGTCCCCCGGGTCCACCTGCCGGGCGATGTCGGCGCGAACCTGCCCCTCCCGCTCCAGGCTGCGCAGCGTCGTCCGCACCCGGTAGCCCTGCTTCAGCAGGGAGACCACCGTCCAGCCCCCCAGGTACCCGGACCCGCCCGTCACCAGCACCACGTCGTCCTTCAGCGCCTCGTACATGCTCCACCCACCTACCTGCTCCACGGGGAGTAGGTTTCAAAAGGAGAGCGGGTATATGTTGGTAACCGACGCGCACTTCAAGAAGGCACCTGGATGAAACTCGGTCACCTCGACCTCCCCTCCGAAGTCTGCCGCTCGGTCGGCGACGTGCTCGGCCGCATTGGCGACAAGTGGTCCGTGCTGGTCATCGTGATGCTGGCGGACGGCAGCCTGCGCTTCAGCGAGCTGCGCCGGGCCATCGGCACGGTGTCGCAGAAGATGCTGACGGCCACGCTGCGCGGGCTGGAGCGCGACGGCTACCTCACGCGCACCGTCACCCCGACCATCCCGCCCCGGGTGGACTACGCGCTGACGGAGATGGGTCGCGACGTGCTGACGCCGCTCAACGCCCTGGCCCACTGGGCGCTCGCGCGCCGCGAACAGGTAGAGGCCGCGCGCAGGGCCTACGACGCGACCGCGAAGGACGCGGCGTCGCCGGACGAAGCGGCGACCTGAGATACCGCGCGCCGCAGATGTGTCACCGCCTGGAGACCCAAACGTGCCCGCCGTGCGTATGACACCTCGTACTCCCTGCGGCTTTCCACAGGGGTCTGAACCCTGGCTCGCGATTTCTGTCTGATCAGAAAATACGAGCGAGGCCACCCATGATGAACAGCCGTCGTGGAATCTTCCGTCCTACGCCATGAGAGAGCGCGGCATGTGAAACACGACAACCTTGCACGTGGGGCAAACTTGCAAGGAATTCCGTGTTGAGCGTTATCATGGACAACGACACACACGCAGGGCCGACCTGGAGGATGTCATGTCCGGACTGACGATGATGATGGATGGCCTGGTGCACACCGCGGATCTCGAGTGGAAGCCGCTCGGTCCTGGAACCGCCTACCGCCTGCTGCGGGTGAGCGCGGAGACCGGGGTGTGGAGCGCGATCCTCAAGATGGACAAGGGCGCTGTCTTCGCCCCGCACAAGCACCTGGGCCCGGCGGAGATCTTCATCCTCTCCGGCTCCACGCAGGACCGTCACGGCACCACCCGCGCGGGCGACTACGAGTTCGAGCCGCTGGGCGCCGAGCACCCCGCCACCACCGCGCTGGAGGAGTCGCTCATCCACTTCACCGCGCACGGCCCCATCGCCTTCCACGACGAGAAGGGCCGCATCGCGATGCTGCTGGACTCGGAGTTCTTCCTGAAGACCCAGGAGAAGGCGCCCGAGTACAGCCTCAAGAAGGCGGCCTGACCTCGGATGTCTGACAAGGGACACCGTGCCTGACGCACGGTGTCTCTGTTTCACGGAAAGCCTTTGCTGTCTTTGAAGCCCGGTGGCCCCTTCAGGCCGCTTCGAGCAGGCGCAGGAAGGCCCGGGCCGCGTCGGCGTCGCTGATGCGCCCCAGCCCCTCGCCCACCTGCAGCTCCGTGGACACGACGCCGGGCACGCGCGTCTGGCCGAAGCCTCCCGCCACCCACACGCGGTCCTCGCGCGCGATGCGGTCGCGCTGACGGCTATACGCCGCGGGTGAGCCGCGCAGGAACACGTGGAACATGTTCGTCTGCACCGGCTGCGGCAGCACGGTGACGCGCGGATCCGCCGCCAGGAGCGCGGTGAGCGCCTTCGCGCGCTTCACGAGGCCGGGGATGGCGGCCAGCGCCGCGTCCAGGCGCATGGCGGACGAGGCCACCTGGGGCGCCAGCTGGTACAGGTTGCCGCCGTGCCGGTGGCGCCACACGCGCGACTCGCGGATGAAGTCGCGGCCGCCCACCAGCATCGCGCCGCCAATGGCACCCACCCGCTTGTAGAAGGACACGTAGACGGAGTCGAAGCCCTTGCAGATGTCCGCGTAGGAGCGGCCGTAGAAGGGCTGGCTCTCCCACAGCCGCGCGCCGTCCATGTGCAGCTTCACCTTGCGCTCGCGGCAGGTGCGCTTGAGCGCGGCCAGCTGCTCCCACGTCTGGAGCTGCCCGCCCAGCCACCGCACCGGCAGCTCCACGCTGACGCTGCCCAGCGCATCGCGGGCCTGCGCCACGTCCTCGGCCAGCACGGGCCGAGTCCACGGCCCCAGGAACACCGCGCGCAGCTGGTGCAGCACCGCGTAGCTGTCGTCCTCGTGCAGCACGTGGTGTGACGACGGGTGCAGGCCCACCGTGCGCGGGCCGCCCGCGTCCGCGTAGATGCGCAGCGCGATGAGCTGGGCCATGGTGCCCGTGGGCATGAAGCACGCGTCCTCGAAGCCGAGCAGGTCCGCGATGCGCTTCTCGAACGCCTGCACGAAGTCGCCGTTGCCGTACACGTCGCTGGACAGGTGCTGGCGCTGCATCCACTCGCCAATGCGCACATACTCCGCGCCGTCCTCGGCGGTGGAGCCCGCGACCAGCGACGCGGTGCAGCCCCGCCGCAGCTGCTCGTACTCCGCCTGCGAGGCAGGCGCGGACACGGGACCCGCCACGCCGCCATCCGTCCCCGGCGTCGGGACCACAGCCCCGCGGGCCGGGCGCACGGGCGCGACGCCTCCGTCCGGTGCCGCCTCCGCCTTCGAGGGGAACAGCGTGGAGCCCGCGAGCAGGCTGCTGAGGGCGAGGAACTCCGACCGGCTGAAGCGACTGTCCTTCATGGGCCCATTCATTCCGAAACGCCGCTCACAGCCAACTGGATTCCTTGCGTCCCATTCCCGCCAGCGCCAGCTCCGCGGCGCGCACGCCGAACCAGTTGGCCTCCTCGAAGAGCGCCATCCCGCCCAGGTCCGTGTGCGCGAAGTGCAAGTGCCGGCCCAGGCTCTCCTGGGCCGCCTTGCGCGCCGCCCCCCAGAGGAAGCCCGGCTGGGGCCGCACCATCGCGTGGCCCCAGCGCTGCACCTCCAGCCGCTGCGTGAGCGCGCCCAGCCCCGGGTGCGCCGGCAGCAGGTCCGCCATCACCAATGACTCCCAGTCCCCGTACGTCGCGGCGAGGGCCTTGGTGCGCTCGGCCTTCACGTCCCCGCCGGCCATGGGCAGGTACCAGGTGAGCACCGTGGGGCCGCGCTCGTCCTGGCGCAGCGACTGGTGCGTGGCCACCACGTAGCCCAGGCTCTGGCTCTCGTAGAGGACGTTGTCCCACGCGAGCGGGAAGCCGCGCGACACGGGCGGCCCCGACAGCGTCAGGTTCGCCACCACCCACGGGCTGTACACGAAGGCGTCCATCCACGCGGGCCGCGCCTCGCGCCACGGCGCCACCACGTGCGCGGCGACGAAGCGGGGACACGCCAGCACCACCTGCCGCGCCTGGAAGCCCCGGGGCGCTCCGGTGCGCGCGTCCAGCGCCTGCACGCGGCAGCCACCCTCCCCCGGCTCCACCGTGTGCACCAGCACGTTGGTCTCCACCTGGCGCGGGCCCAGCGAGGACACCAGTTGCCGCACCAGCCGGCCGTTGCCCTCCGGCCAGGAGAGGAACCCGTCGCTGCGCTCGCCCTGGCCGTTCTGCCGCGCGGCGAAGTACCAGATGCCCGCCCAGGCGGAGACGTGCTCGGCGGTGGTGCCGTAGTCATCGCGGCACGCGTAGTCCACGAACCACTTGAGCCGGGGCGAGCGGAAGCCCTCCGCCTCCAGCCACCGCGCCATGCTCACCGCGTCCAGCGCCGTCCACTCCGCGTCATCGCTGGAGAGCGCCACCGGCACGCAGAACGCCTTGCGCCCCTTCGCGTCGCGCGCGGCGGCGAAGGCGTTCATCCTCGCGTCGAAGCGCTCCAACTCCTCCAGGTCCTTCGCGCTCGCGCCCGCGCGCAGATACAGCCCCTCGTACCAGTGGCCCCGGTAGAAGAGGCGCTCGTCGGGCTCCTGGATGAGCAGCTCCTCCGCGAACGACGGGCGCCCTTGCGCGTCCACGCCGGTGACGGCGTCCATCGCCCGCAGCAGGCGCATCACCGGCCCGCGGTCCTCCAGCGGCGACGGCAGGTAGTGCGCGCCCCACGGGAACGCGGACACGCTGTTCCTCCCCGAGCGCGACGTGCCCCCCGCCTCC
>NZ_RAWG01000515.1 GCF_003611735.1 Corallococcus sicarius
GCTGCCGGAGTTAATGAGGCTGTCTTTTTTTCAGGCAGAAGACGGCATACGAGGTAGGCTCCGGTCTCGGGGGCTCGGAGATGGGTATAAGAGACAGGCTCCATCGCCTCGCCCTCGCGGTTGACGGCGAGGCCCGGCTGCACCGTCACCAGCGGCGTGGTGGCGGAGTTGTCCTGCGAGAGGGACACCTCCAGGCCGTACGCCACGCCCTCGCCCAGCGCGCGGCCCAGGCGCTGCTGCGCGGCGTCTCGCGCGGTCTGCTCCTGGCCCAGGTCCTCCGCGGACAGGAGCCGGCCATTGAAGAAGTTCGTTGAACGGATGCCGTCCTTCAGGAACGGCGTATCCAGGGCGATGCGCATGGGCTACCTCCCTCCACCGGAGCGGCGCGTGCGGCTCGCGGCCCGGGACGGCGGCGCGGGCGGTGCGGGCGGCTCGGGGGCCCGGGCGGTCTTCAACGTCGGGCCAGCGCCCGCGAAGTACTGGCTCACCTCCACGATGACGGCCATGGACGCCATCGAGGTCTCGTCCATGGGGTCTTCGCGCTCGCGGAGGCGCAGCCGGATGCCGTCGGAGTCCAGGCCTGCCACGGTGACGGTGGGCAGCGCCAGTCCCAGCCCCTCATCCTCCTGCAGCGTCACCTTCACCACGTACTGCCACGCCTCCGGCTTGTACTGGTACCCGTCGAAGGTGAGCCGCGCGAAGCCCTTGCTCGCCTTGTCGATGCGCAGGTTGTTGTAGCCCTGCACGCCGGAGTCCTCGAAGGACGCGAGGGGCAGCGTGCCCGCCGCGACGATTTGATACGCGGGCAGCGTGGGCGGGTGGTGCACCGCGGACGTGTCCCAGAGCGGGCCCGCCAGCGCCCACTCCTGGAGCAGCCGCAGGTGCAGCAGGTACGGGCGCTCGTCCTCGTGGATGGGGAGCGGCGCCTCCGCCTTCACCACCCAGTCCGTGCTGCCCAGCTCCTTGCTCACGTGCACGTCGACGGCCGCCAGCAGCACGCAGTCCACGTCGGAGTCCGGTTCGGCGGACACGGGCTGCTGACAGCCCTGGGCTTCACCCAGCCAGTTGGGCCGCCACAGCGCGCGCAGCTCCGTCACCCAGACGCGCAGCGCGGCGCGCAGGTAGCCCTCCACCTGCGTCGCCGGCACCTTCATGGGCGCCGCGGCGTCATCCAGCCAGTCCGTCTCCGGCGCCAGCGGCACGGGTTGCACCACCGCCGCGCGCAGCGCCGTGAGGAAGTCCGCCTCCGACGTCACGTCGCCGGAAGGCGTGTCGTCGCCCACGGGCACGACGTGCGTGCGCAGCCAGCGCACCAGGTCCCGCACCGCCTGCTCCTCGGTGGGCTCCTGGGGCGGGGTGAGGCGCAGCTCCAGCTTGAAGTCGTCCGTGACGCGCGAGGGCGCCATGGCGTCGTCTTCACTGCGGCAGGGCTCGCCGGGCACCGGCACGGGATCCGTGAGGCACTCGCGGTAGGAGAGGACGACCCAGACGCGGACGATCTCGTCCGGGTTCGGCTCGATGGCGGCGCCCTGGGCCTTGAGCCAGTCGTTGAGCGACGCGCACTGCGCGGGCGTGACGCGCACCAGCTGCCCGCGCGGACTGAGCGCGGTGCCCGGGGACACGCGCACCTCCGGGCCCCGGGCGCCCAGGCCCGTGGTGACGGCCAGCCCCCAGGCCGTGCCGTACCCGAGCAGGTCTCTTGCCTGCCACCGGTCCCGCTCGGACTGGTAGGCGAAGTCCTGGATGAAGTCGTCGACGCCCAGCACCATCCCCAGCACGTAGTTGACGTGCTTCGTCGGGTCGGCTGCGGCGCGCTTCGCGGAGGTGGAACTCGGACCAAAGCCGCTCATTGGATGTCGCTCCCCTGAATCTCACGGCGCCCGAGCGGATCCCTTCCCAGGATGTGCCGATCCACGGCGTCCTGAGGGGGCCTCGGGGCCAGATAGCTCTCTGCCAGGTACTCACGTCCGAGCCGCATGGCGGGCATCAGCTCGGGGGCACGGCTGCCCAGGTCGACCAGGGTGTCCACGCCCAACCGGGCCTCGCCCACGCGGAACATGGCCCAGTAGAACTTCACGTCGAACACGGTGTGCGCGGGCTTCTCCAGCTCCACCACGCGCAGCGCCCGCTCCAGCCGGTCGCGCTGCTCCTGCTCCTGCGCCGCGCTGCCCCGCGGCATCGGCAGCACCACCGTGAAGCGGTGCGCGGCGGCGCGCACCGGCAGCACCACCGTCTCGAAGTGGTACCAGTCCACCTGCGCGGCCCCGTCCGCCTGCAGCGTCGTGGGCAACACCGCCTGCGAAATGTCCGTGAGGCTTGCCCCGTGCGCCAGGTTGAACGCGGCCACGCGGCCGTAGCGCCGGGCCAGGAACTCGCGCCAGCGCGGCGCGTCCGTGTCCGTGGCCGCCGGCACGAAGCCCAGCACGTCCAGGCTGAAGTCCCGCCACACCGTCGCCTGCGTCGCGTCCGTGGGGGCCCGCAGGGGGAAGCCGTCCGGCAGCGCGCCTTGCGCCACCCCGGCCGCCGTCAGCGCGTCCCGGAAGCGGGTGACCAGCTGCACGCGCCCCTGCTTCGGCTCCCAGCGCGGCGCGGGCGCCACCACGCGGATGCCGCCGACCTCCGAGGGCTGCGTGGGCTGGAGGAATGGCGTGCGCGCCGCGCGGAAGCGCTCCACGATGCGCAGCCGCGCGCGCGTGGGGTCCACGTCCTCGGTGAAGACGGTGTCGTCCACGCACTCGTCGAGCGCCAGCCGCAGCGCCATGCGCAGCCCGCGCGCGGTGCCCCGCCACTGGAAGAAGTCCAGCGTGTGGCGCAGGAACAGCCGGCGCCGGGGCTCGTTCCACGCAGGGTCCAGCACCACGCCGAACCACGAGGCCAGCCACTCCAGCGCCTCCGGGGGCGCGCTGCGCGCGTCGAAGAGCACCTGCGCCGCGGCGATGCGGTCCTCCACCGGCGTGAGCAGCCCCTCCACATTGGCGAGGAAGCGGTCCAGGAAGTGGGCCGACTCCGGCTGCTCCCGGTAGATGGCCGGCAGGTACTGCGCGGCGTAGGAGAAGCGCGGGTACCAGACGCGCAGCGCGTGCAGGCGCGGCGTGCTGCCCCCGCCTCCGTCCAGCGTCAGCTCCACCTGGGCGTAGCGGCCCTTCGCGCGCTGGAAGAGCAGCTCGAAGGTGCCCCGGTGCGCGCCCAAGGGGGCTGGAGCGAAGGGCTGCTCGGAGCCGCTCGCGCGCTTGAGCAGGGCCGGCTCCTCGGAGAACGGCTGCAACTCCAGCTCCGCCTTCTCGTTGGCCGCGCGGCTGCGCACCGTGACGGTGGCGCCGGGCGGAATGGCGGCGTCCAGCATCAGCCGGTGCCACACGCACTCCGGCGCGCGGCCGTCCATCACCGCCGTGCGCAGCGTGGCGGCAGGCACGTACCGGGGCCGGCGCTGGGCCACGAGCGGGATGAAGCCGTCCGCGAAGTCGTAGAAGGCCTCCTGTCCGAAGGCGATGAGCCCCTTGCCGCCGAAGAGGCGCAGCGGCAGGTACTCGGGCTGCGCCACCGCGGTGAGCTGTCCGCCCGGCGCGTCGTGCAGCTCGAAGACGAAGGCCTGGTTGCCGTCCTGGCCCACCACGTACAGCCGGTCCGGCGCACCCTCCACGCCGCGCACCAGCGCCATGTCGTGCGCCACCAGCTTGAAGTCAGCGGCGGGGCCCGTGTCCGGCAGCAGGTCGTCCACCTCCAGCAACACCGGAGCGCCCTCCAGCACGCCGTCGCGGAACACCCACAGGCGGCTGTTGTCCACACCCCGGTCGAGCACCAGCACGCGGCCATCCGCCAGCACCTCCACGGAGACAGGGTCCACGGTGGACACCGGGCCGGGGGCCGAAAGCGACACGGGCTCCGGGAAGGTCTCCGCGGCCGTGCGGCGCGTGTAGCTGCCGTCCAGCGGCTGGAACGGATCCACGACCTCCGGTTCGACCTCCGTCTCGCCGCCGGTGCGCACCGCGCGGAAGGAGGCATCCAGGAACCAGAGGCGACGGTGCTCCCGGTCCAGCACCACCGCGCCGCCGTCCGGTGACGCGGCGATGTCCCAGGGCGCGAAGCCGGCGGGCAGCGCGGGCCACAGGTACTGGAGCGGCGGACCTCCCGCGTGCAGGTCGAACACCAGCAGGCCCGCGGGCGCGAGCGTGCCCACCACGAGGTAGTGGTGGTCGGTGACGGCGAGCGCCCCCAGCGGCGGAGGCGTGGGGG
>NZ_RAWG01000516.1 GCF_003611735.1 Corallococcus sicarius
GATGTTGAGCGTGGGGTCGAAGCTCGTCTTCTTCTACGCGATGCATGACGGGTTCGAGCCCACGCGGCTGCGCGTGCGTGACGCGGCCGACCCGCTGGACACGTGGAGTCCGGTGCGGGACGCGTTCTCCGACGGCATCTACCATGGGGCGGCGTTGAGCGCGGTGGAGGACGGCAGGGGCGGCATCCACCTGGTCTACAAGGACGAGACGGAGCGGCTGTACTACCGCCGCTTCGACGGGACGTCCTTCGGGCCGCGCACGCTGGTGGAGGGCACGCCGGACTGGGCGTTGCAGCCCGCGGTCACCCGCGTCGGCGACGCGCTGTATGTCTTCTACAACCACCGTCGGAGCGCCACGGACTACGAGGTCCAGGTGCGGGTGCTGCGCGACGGGACGTTCAGCGCCCCGGTGGCGCTGGATTCACGCACGAGCTTCAAGGGCTACCTGAGCGCGCTGGACGTGCTGCCGGAGAGTGCCACGGAGGTGCCGTGCTTCTACGGGGACTCGGTGGACGCGAACGCCAGCGCGAGGGTGATGCGCGTGGCGGTGCCGCGTGTGCCCGTGGGCGGTGGGGACGGTGGCAGTGGCGGTGGTGGGCAGGACGGTGGCGTGCCGGATGGAGGCGCAGGGACGCCGGATGGCGGGAGCGCTTCGGATGGCGGCGCAGGGACGCCGGATGGAGGCGCGGGGACGCCGGATGGCGGCGTGGACGCGGGGACGCCGGATGGCGGGACGGTGCCGGCGGATGGCGGGGTGTCGGGGCCGGTGACGTTGGAGCCGGTGTTCACGAACACGATGCACGAGGTGCTCGCGGTGGACGGTGCGGGCACGGTGTACGCGCTGGCGCTGGACGGGCTGCGCTCGAAGCTGTGGGCGAGCACGGACGGTGGGCGCACGTTCAGCGCGAGAGGGCAGGGGGTGGGCGGCGCGTCGTTCTGGGTGATGGCGGTGCTGCGGGACGGGACGTTGCTGGCGCAGATGAGCCGGGATGGCAGCTACCACCTGGAGCGCTCCACGGACGGCGGGCAGACGTGGAAGGACGTGGTGGCGCTGGGCAACTACCGCGCGGCGTCCCCGGCGAGCTTCGCGGAGCTGGGGAGCACGGTGTTCTTCCTGGAGTACCAGACGTTCACGTCCGCGAGCACACCGCTCCGGCTGTGGGCGAGCACGGATGGCGGGGCGACGTGGGCGGTACGCGTCACCTTCCAGGAGCACCGGCACGGGCTGGCGTTGTTCGCGGACGCGACGCGGAGCGTGCTGTGGGCCACGTTCGGCAGCAACGCGACGCAGGCGGCGGTGCAGCGCTCCACGGACGGGGGGCGCACCTGGACGAAGGTGATGGGGGGCTACGCGGCCAACGCGGTGACGGGGACGGTGTTGTCCGGCGGTGCGCTGCTGTTGGGGCAGGCCACGCTGTACGAGCCGGAGCACCCGAAGCTGCTGCGGGTGTACGCCAGCGGGCGGGTGGACGCGCTGCGGACGCTGCCGGGACCTGCGTACTCGCTGGAGGACCTGCCCGGAGGGGGCTGGGCGCTGGGCACGGCGAGGGCGAACGTGGGGGACGTGCAGCCCGCGTCGGACGTGTACGCGAGGCTCTTCACCAGCACGGACGGCACGACGTGGGCGGAGGCCCTGCGCTACGAGCAGGCCGGGAACACCGCCGTGGCCCGCGCGGACGTCTGGGGCGTGCTGGCCACAGGCGACCTGGTGGTGCGGGTAGAGAACCTGAAGGGCTTCGGAACGGGAGGGAAGGGGTTCCAGGTCCTGCGGGTGAGGCGCTGAGCCTCCGTGCTTCAGGCCGGACTTCCGTGGGAGGAAGCCCGGCCCGGAGTCCTGTGACTACTGGGGCCAAGCGGGGTAGTGGAAGACGTTGCCGAACCGTCCCACCACCCAGATGTCCTCGGGGCTGGTACCCGCGATTCCGTAGAGGCTCGTGATGCGGGTACCCAACGTCCATACCTTGCCGTCGTAACGGTAGATGCTGCCGCTTTCAGTGATGACGTAGATGGAGTTTGCGCCGAAGGTGAGCACGCCGGTGTAGTGCTCAGGGGCAGGCGGGTCAGAGGGAGCGGCGGGAGGCAAACCCATGACTTGCGTCCAGGTGCTTCCATCCCACCTCAGCAGGGTCCTGTCATTACCTGCCGCGAAGGCGAGCTTGGCATTGACAACATGGATGCCTCTCAGAGGCGGGACATCCGGTACTCCTGAGGCGGGCTTAAAGGTCGAGGTGCCCGTGTCCCATCGGTAGATGACTCCACGCCCGGTGCTGTTCTTCCCTACGGCGAAGAGGACCTCAGGCGACAATCCATGGACCCTTTGGAAGGGAGCCCCTGTGTAGTCCTGGGTCGGAACGTTCGCGGTGCCGCCATCCCACTCGAAGGTCGCACCCTTGCCCCCCTCATAGCCAACGCCAAAAATCCGCAGGTTGGCACCCGCGAAGCCGGTGAGGCCCCGGGTGTCGAGATCTTTGACCGGACCCGACAGGCCGACACTGGGGGTGCAGGCGATATCGCCATTGTTCTGGATGACGAGGGCACCCTGGTCACGGCCGATATAGGCGGTTCCTGTCTGGGGATGAGCCCATACGCTGTAGAGGGTCTGCTGGGTCGAACCGTTGGTGCAGTCACTCGTGAGGAGCGCGAAGGATTTCGCGGAGGGTGTCTTGACGGCTCGTCCGGAATTGCTGCCAACGATCCAGACCCCTCCATCACCATAGAGCGAAACGTCAAACAAGTCCGTCCCCGCGTCGTAAACGGCCTGGTTGGCCCAGGTGGGGCCGCCTTGGGGACACAGAGCGCCATCATCAACCACGCTGTTGCAGTTGTTGTCCTGCACGTCGCACAGCTCGGCGGCGGCTGTGTAGATGAACGGGTTGCCGTCGTCGCAGTCACCGGCATCCCGGATGTACCCGGCATCCGGCTGTGGGCAGGAGACGACGCCCGCGTCCGTGCGACCGTGCTTGTCGTCATCCTCGTCGGGATACCAGACGCCCGCATCGGCGGGAGGCTGGCAGAGGACCCCGCCGTCAGCAGGGTTGCACTGGAACGAGCCATTGTTGCACTGGCTCACCGGGTCTGGGCACGTCATCCCGATGTTGGTGAAATTGTTGTCCTCAATTCCATCGCAATCGTTGTCCAGGTCGTCGCAGATGTCCGGGGCGCCGAGAAACACGGTACCCTCCGTGTCATCGCAGTCGTCCTGTTTCTCGGAGATAGAGACGTAGCCTCCCTCCGCAGGAAGAGGGTTCTCCGGGCAGAAGGCCGTGGCTGGGACACCCGCCGCACCGTGTTTGTCCTTGTCCTGGTCCCTCCAGTATAGGAACTCAGGTGGGACCTCGCAGGTGCGCGTGGCGCTCGTAGTGCTTGTGTTGCACTGGTACACGCCCTTGCAGTTGTTCTGTCCTGGGCAGGACTTGCCAACCTCCAGTTCCACGGGCCCCTGCACGCCGTTGCAGTTGCGGTCCCCGGTGGTGCACAGCTCGGTGGCACCCGGGTTGATGCCTTCGCCCTGTCCCTGGATGTCGTTGCAGTCCGAGCCACCCGTGTCCTTGGTGACGTAACCATCGCCATCCGCATCGGTGGCGCTCATGTCCAGGGTGATGACCTGGGTCTTGTCGTCCTTCGCGGCGCCGGGGGTGACGGCGACCTGCTGGGACGGCGCGGCGTCGGCGTTGTTGATGCGGCGGTCCGCTTCGCACGCCTTGCCTTCCTCGAAGTCCTGTTCAAAGGCCTCGGCCCTGATCGTGATCTGCTTGCCCCACTTCTCCGGCAGGACGATGCCGACCACGACGCTGCTCTTGCCAGCCAGGCTCGTGGACAGCGTCTCGTTGGTGGCGTCGTCCTCCGCTGTCACCTTGATGCAGCGGGGCGTGAAGCCCGTCGAGTTGACGATGACCCTCACCCCATCCTGAGGGTCCTTACAGCCCGCGAGGGCGAACAGTGGCAGCAGCAGCAGAAGGCGTCGCATAGGCCGCCCATCCTACCGGCCTCTCCCCGCGACTGTGAGTGCCTGCTCCCCTCTTGAATCATCAAAGGGTGGGGGCCCCGCCTCCGCGCGCCTCCGGGAAGTCCGAGTACACCACCTCCAGCCGGGCATCCGCCGCCAGGCTGGCGGGCGTCACCAGCTCCAGGTCCACCGGAATCGGGCCCCGGTAGCGCTCCGAAATCTCCCGCTTCAGGCCCGCCACGTCCAGCGCCCCCAGCCGCTCCATCTTCCCGTACTC
>NZ_RAWG01000517.1 GCF_003611735.1 Corallococcus sicarius
CAGGCCCACCTGGAAGGTGCCGGTGGCCTTCTCCTTCACCTCCACCTGCAACACGATGGCGTTGTCGGTGCTGCCCGGGTGCTGGGTGATCTCCACCGTCTCGAAGAAGCCCAGGGCGGTGACGCGCACCTGCGGCTTCTTGCCCGCGGTGGACGTGTCCGCCACCAGCACCGCGCTCAGGCCCAGCTCGCTCGCCACGGCCGTGGCGCCCGCGGGCGTCGTGGGGTCCAGGCCCAGGCGCGAGGCGGCGGAGCGCACCGCGGACTCGGGGACGACCTCGTAGCGGGCCGGCCGGCGGGAGAGCTCCGCCTCCAGCGCGGCGCGCGCGGCGTCCGCGTGCGGACCGGAGGCGAGCACCGCGACCCGGCGCACCTCCACCTTGCTCTTGCTCTTGCTCTTGCTGGCGGCCTTCGACTTCTTCGCGGACTGCGTCGTCTTCGCGGGCTTCTTCGGCGCGGCGTGCGCCACGGGGCCCAGCAGCAGGGCCGCGCCCAGGAGGGCGGCGACGGAGGAGGAACGGGGGCGGGTCATCACGGGGAGCCCGGCTTTCCGGCGACCAGCCACTCGGTGAGGCACGCGGTGTCCGCCGCGTTGAGCGAACCGCCCTGCGGCATCTTCGCGCCACAGCCAGGCGAGTCCGTCAGCTTCTTCAGGAAGAACGACGCGGACGGGTTGGCGCTGTCCGCCATGGGAACGGCCTGGCACGTCGCGGTGGTGGTGTAGAGCCGGCCCGGCAACCCGGCGGCCTGCAGATCCAACCCGCCGCCGTTGTTGTTCTTGACGCTGTCGGTGGAGTGGCAGGCGAAGCACTGCGCCTGGAGGACGCTCGAGGCGGTGGTCCCCGGCGCGCAGGAGTTGGCAGTGCCCCCGGTGAAGCGGTCAGGGTCATCCAGCCCCCCAGCACAGCCGGCGGTGGTGGCGAGGAGCGCGGCCGCGAACAACGAGGCCAGCGGGGCGCGGGACGGACGACGGGCGTCGGAAGGGTTCGCGAACAAGACGACCACGTGGGCAAGAGGGGGGGACGACACGGTCCGCAGCCTACCCGGGCCGCGCGCGACTGTGCACCCCTCAACGGATCCGCTCTCAGCGCCCGTGACACATGCCTCGTCCTGCCGGGCAAGCCCGGGTGGGCCCGTGTCACACCCGCGTCCCACGCCCCGGCGGACTCCGGGCCTGCTGGCTAGCGCTTCTTCTTCAGGAAGCGGCTGACGCTCACCTTTCCGAAGCGGCCACCGAACAGGTACCAGGTGAGCACCGCGCCGAAGAGCGCCGCCGCCACCGCGATGCCCACGATGCCCAGCACCGGCACGTTGCCGTACATGGGCGGCCGGGGCGCGAAGGCGATGAACGCGCCCACGATGAAGCCGCACGCGCACAGGCCCAGGAAGGCGATGACGGCCACGCTGCGCAGGTTCTCGTTGAGCTTGTCGAACTGCTCGGCGCGCACCGTGACGCTGAACTTCCCCGTCTCCAGGTCCATCAGGATCTGCGACAGCTGCGTGGGCAGGTCCTGCGCCATGGACTGGAAGCGCAGGAGCGTGCGCATGAGGCCGCCCTGGAGCTGGCTTGCGTCGTAGCGCCCGGCCATCAGCTCCTTCGCGTACGGCAGCGCGACCTCCAGGATGTTCATCTCCGGGTAGAGGCTTCGCAGCATGCCTTCCGTGGAGATGGAGGCGCGCGACAGCAGCGCGTACTCCTTGGGGATGCGGATGCGGTACTTCACCGCCAGGTCCAGGAGGTCGCGCAGGAGCGTGCGCGCGTCCACCTGGCCCAGCGTGGTGGGCAGGTGCTGGCCGAGGATGGACTCGATGTCGTTGCGGAAGCCCATCAGGTTGGCGCGCGCGTCGGGCACGCCCACGCGGTAGAGGATGCGCGCCACGGAGTCGCTGTCCTTGAGCGCCACCGCGAGGCACAGCATCACCAGCGTCTCCTGCATGGGGCGCGTGAGCCGGCCCACCACGCCGAAGTCCAGCAGCGCCAGCCGGTTGCCCTCCATGAGGAGGAGGTTTCCCGGGTGCGGGTCGCCGTGGAAGAGGCCATCGTCGAAGAGCTGGCGGAAGCTGGCCTCCAGCAGGTTCTGCGCCACCTGCTTGCGGTCCGCGTCCGCCATGCCCGCGGGGTTGATCTTCTCGCCGCGGATGAACTCCAGCGTGAGCACGGTGCGGCTGGAGAGCGAGGCGTAGACGCGCGGAATCTTGAGGTACGGGCGCTCCTTGTGGGTCTCCAGGAACGCGCGGATGTTGGTGGCCTCGTTGATGAAGTCCAGCTCCTCGTGGATGGCCCGGTCGAACTCGTCCACGATGCCGGAGGGCGTGTAGATGCCCGTCTCCTCCACCACGGCCTCCAGCAGGCGCGCCAGCGAGCGCAGCACGCCCAGGTCCGCGTCGATGCGCTGGGCGATGCCGGGCCGCTGCACCTTGATGACGACCTCTTCACCCTCCAGCGTCACCGCGCGGTGCACCTGGGCGATGGACGCGGCGGCGAGCGGCTCCGGATCCACGTGCGCGAACAGCTCCTGGACGTCCTTGCCCAGCGCCTCGCGGATCTGCGCGTGGATCTGCTCCAGGGGGATGGCCTCCACGTTGTCCTGGAGGGTGGCCAGCTCCTCCACGAACTCCGCGGGGAGCAGGTCCGCGCGAGTGGAGAGCACCTGGCCCAGCTTGATGAACGTGGGCCCCAGCTCCGCGAGGAACATGCGGAAGCGGTGCGCGGTGGACGTGCGCTGCGACTCCTGGGAGACCTCCACCTTCTCCTTGCGGCCGAGCATGCGCCACACGCCCGCGCGCTCCGCCACCTCGCCGAAGCCATGGCGGGCGGCGATGACGGTGATCTGCCGGATGCGGTTGAGGTCCTGGAGGTTCATGGAGAGGAGGGCGCGGGCGCCGGCCGGGCCACGTAGCGCAATAGCACGTAGCCCACCCCGGCGGAGAGCAGTGAGCCGGTGAGGATGCCCAGCTTGGCTTCCGCCAACAGTGCCGGCTGTCCGGCGAAGGCCAGCCCCCCCACGAAGAGGGCCACCGTGAAGCCGATGCCCGCCACCACCGCCACCCCGTGCACCTGCGCGAGGCTCCCCCCGCCCGGCAGGGGCGACACGCCCGCCTTCACCGCGGCCCAGGTGAAGAGGAAGATGCCCACCTGCTTGCCCACGAAGAGGCCGACGATGATGCCCAGGGGCAGGGGCTTGAGCAGGTCCGAAAGGCCCATGCCGGACACGTCCACGCCAGAGTTGGCGAGCGCGAACAGCGGCACGATGCCGTACGCCACGAAGCCGTGCCACAGGTGCACGAAGCGGTTGAGCGGCGGCTCGATGTCCTCCAGCGCCTCCTCGATGTGGAGCAGCTGCGCGCCGCGCTGGCCCTCGTCATCCGCCCGCGCCACGAGCCCCTGGATGTACGTGGCCAGCTCCTCCAGCACCTCGCGCCCCGGACGCGTGGGCCGCGCGGGGATGGCCAGGCCCAGCACCACGCCGGACAGCGTCGCGTGGATGCCCGCGTGGTGCATGGCGTACCAGAGCGCGGCGCCCACGGCGGCGTAGAAGAGGCCGTTGCGCACGTAGAAGTGGTTGAGCACCCAGAGCGCCGCCCCCAGGCCCGCGCAGATCGCGAGCCAGTCCCCGTGGATGCCGGTGCCGTAGAAGAGGGCGATGACGAGGATGCCGCCGATGTCGTCGAAGATGGCGAGCGCGGTGAGGAACACCACCAGCCCGTGGCCCACGCGCGCCTTCACCAGCGTGAGGCACCCGATGGCGAACGCGATGTCCGTGGCCATGGGGATGGCCCAGCCGCCCTGCGCGGGCGTGCCGTGCGTGAAGGCGAGGTACAGCCCCGCGGGCACCACCATGCCGCCCAGCGCGGCGATGAGGGGCAGGAGCGCGCGGGAGAAGGTGCGCAGCTCCCCGGACGACAGCTCTCGCTTGATCTCCATCCCCACGAGGAAGAAGAAGAGCGTCATCAGCCCGTCGTTGATGAGCTCCCGGAAGGTGAACCCGCTGGCGTGGCCGGCGACCTCCAGGTGCAAGGGGGCGTCGAACACGGCCGTGTAGGTGGCCCCCCAGGGGGAGTTGGCCCACACGAGCGCGGCCAGCGCGCAGAGGGCCAGGAGGATGCCGCTGCTGGCCTCCAGGCGGAAGAACGCCTGCACGGGAGCGAGCGCGACCTGGAACCTGTCTCTTATAAACATCTGACGCTGCCGACGAC
>NZ_RAWG01000518.1 GCF_003611735.1 Corallococcus sicarius
CCCCAACCCGAACCGCCCCCTGCGCGAGGACCTGGTCCTCCAGGCCTCCCTGGAGGCCTACGGCGGCGTGCGTCGTGAGGGCCGCCTGTCCGACCGCGCGCTGGAGTTCGTCCTGCGCCGCAAGACGCTCCTCTACTCCACCGAACGCCGCGCCGTGGCGGAGCGCGTCTACGCGCTCCTGCGCCGGCAGCGCACCGTGGACTACCTCCTGGAGCACTCGCACCGGAACTTCGAGACGCTGGACGGCACCCGCCAGGACGTCATGCGGCTGGCCACGTCCCGCATCCTCCACGGCGAGGACCCGAACTACGTGTCGCGCACCTGCGGCCTCAGCGGCCAGGACCTCACCGTGCTCGACCGCCTGCCGGACGCCGCCGCTGAACTGGACGCCCTGCCTGAAGCGAAGCGCTTCCCCATCGCCGCGTCGCTGCCGGACTTCCTCGCGGAGAAGTTCCGCGCCGTCTTCGGCAAGGACGCCAGCCGCGCCGCCGAGGCGATGAACGAGCGCGCCCCGCTCTTCGCCCGCGTCAACGCGCTCAAGGGCGACCGCGCCCAGCTCCAGGACCGGCTCGCCGCGGAGGACGTGGAGTCCACGAAGCCCACCGCGCTGTCCCCCTTCGGCATCGTGATGGAGACGCGGCTCAACATCTTCTCGCTCCAGAACTTCAAGGACGGCTGGCTCGAAATCCAGGACGAGGGCAGCCAGCTGCTCGGCATGCTCGTGGACGCGCCGCCCACCCGCGTCGTGGACGCGTGCGCGGGCGCGGGCGGCAAGACGCTCCAGCTGGCCGCGCAGATGAAGAACCGCGGCGACCTGCACGCGCTCGACGTGGACGAGGGCCGCATGGAGGATCTGCGCAAGCGCGCGCGCCGCGCCGGCGTGCACAACGTGCGCACGCAGATCATCCCCCCGGAAGGCCCGGAGGCGGAGGCCGCGCTCGCGCCCCTCAAGGGCCTGGCGG
The DNA here is from genome assembly GCF_003611735.1 of Corallococcus sicarius. Lineage (GTDB taxonomy): Bacteria > Myxococcota > Myxococcia > Myxococcales > Myxococcaceae > Corallococcus > Corallococcus sicarius. The sequence goes on from NZ_RAWG01000518.1 coordinate 963, forward strand.
ACCGCGTGCTCGTGGACGCGCCGTGCAGCGGCACCGGCACCTTCCGCCGCAAGCCGGACGCCCGCTACCGCCTCACACCGGAGTCCCTGGCGGAGCACGTGGCCCGGCAGAAGGCGCTGCTCGCGCGCTTCGCCACGCTGGTGAAGCCCGGCGGCCGGCTCATCTACGGAACGTGCAGCGTGCTGCGCGAGGAGAACGAGGAGGTGGTGGAGGACTTCCTGTCCCAGCACCCCGAGTTCACCGTGCGCCCCGTGGCCGAAGTGCTGGGCGCGGAGCTGGGCGCGAAGGTGAGCTCCGGCCCGTTCCTGCGGCTCGCCCCGCACACCCACGGCACCGACGGCTTCTTCGGCGCCGTGCTCGTTCGCGCGAAGTAATCCCGCAGTCCCCCCGAAAGGCAGCCTGGCCATGTCGCAAGCCGTCCACTACCGCGTCGCCATGCCCCGCCCGCATGCGCACCTGTTCGAGGTGGAGGCCACCTTCCCCGCCGGGCCCGACACGCTCGACGCGGTGATGCCGGTGTGGACGCCGGGCAGCTACCTGGTGCGCGAATATGCCCGCCAGGTGCAGGACGTCACCGCCACCGGCGACGACGGCCATGCCCTGCCGGTGCGCCGCCTGGACAAGCGCACCTGGCGCGTGGACGCGAGGGGGCAGGCCGTCACCCTGCGCTACCGCGTCTACGCGAACGAACTCACCGTGCGCACCAGCCACCTGGACGGCAGCCACGGCTACTTCAACGGCGCCACCGTGTTCCTCTACACGGAGGCCACGCGCACCCTGCCCCACCGCGTCACCGTGGACGCGCCGCCGGACTGGCGCACGTTCTGCGCGCTGGACGCCGAAGGCAGCACGTTCCTCGCCGAGGACTACGACACGCTGGTGGACAGCCCCTTCGAAGTCGGGCCGCACACGCCGCTCACCTTCACCGTCGCGGGCGTGCCGCACGAGGTAGTGGTCTGGGGCGACAGCGTGCCGGACGCGGAGCGGCTGTGCGCGGACATGCAGCGCGTCTGCGAAGCCCAGGCGCGCATGTATGACGGCCTGCCGCTGAAGCGCTACCTGTTCCTCGTCTACCTCACCGACAAGGGCCGGGGCGGGCTGGAGCACCAGGCCTCCACCGCGCTGCTCTTCCCGCGTCTGTCGTTGTCCATGAACCGGGGCTGGGAGGACTTCCTCACGCTGGTGGCGCACGAGTACTTCCACCTGTGGAACATCAAGCGCGTGAAGCCGCGCGCGCTGGTGCCGTTCGACTACTCGCAGGAGAACTACACCACGCTGCTGTGGGCCTTCGAGGGCGGCACCGCCTACTACGACAACCTCTTCGTGCGCCGCGCGGGGCTGATGTCCGCGTCGCGCTACCTGGCGCGCCTGGGGGAGACGTTCAGCCTGCTGCACTCCACCCCGGGCCGCCGCGTGCAGACGCTCACCGAGGCGTCGCTCGTCAGCTGGGTGAAGCACTACCGCCCCGACGAACACTCGCCCAACAGCGCCGTCTCCTACTACCTGAAGGGCGAGGTCGTCTGCGCGCTGCTGGACCTGGAGGTCCGCCGCGCCACCCGCGACGCGAGGTGCCTGGATGACGTCATGCGGTTGCTGTGGCAACGCCATGGCGACGGCTCCGGCGTGCCCGAGGACGGCGTGGAGCGGGCCTCGAGCGAAGTGGCCGGCGTGGACCTGACGCCCTTCTTCGACCGCGCGGTGCGCTCCACCGGGGACCTGGACTACAGCGTCTTCGAGCACGTGGGGCTGGAGGTGTCCTTCCGCGTGCGCGAAGCCCCCAACGACAAGGGCGGCACGCCGCCGCGCCTCAAGAGCGAGCCCCGGCCGAAGGGCTGGCTGGGCGTCACCCTGCGCGGCGCCGCGACGCTGTCCACCGTGCCGGAGGGCACCCCCGCGCTGGAGGCCGGCCTCTATCCGGAGGATGACGTGGTGGCGTTGGACGGCTGGCGCGTGGACGGCGCGGGGCTCATCTCGCGGTGCGAGGACAAGCGCCCGGGTGAGACGGTGAAGGTGACGCTGTTCCGCCGCGACCGGCTGCTGGAGGTGCCGGTGGTGCTGGGACAGAAGCCCGCGGATGCCGTGTGGCTGCAGCGCGTGGAGCGCCCCACCGACGCGCAGAAGGCCGCGTTCCAGACGTGGCTCGGCGCCCCGTGGGACGAGACGCCGGGCCCGGCGTAGTAGGCTTCGCGGCCCCATGGCCGCACCCGCCTCTGACGCCTGCCCGTCCCATCCCACCGCCACCGCCGGCTGGCGGTGCGAACAGTGCGAGTCCCTGCTGTGCCCCGCGTGCGTGGAGACGCGCCGCATGGGCCCGGTGGAGTACTTCGCGTGTGGGCACTGCCAGGGAACGGCGAACGTGCTGCTGCGCCGCCGCTCGCACCAGGACTTCATGGAGCGGCTGCCGGGCGCGCTGCGCTTCCCCATCACCATCCCGGGCCTGCAGACGCTCGTGGCCGTCAGCCTGGTGCTGGCCGTGCTGCGCACGCTCGGGGTGGGCATCCGCATGTTCCAGGTGCTGCCGCTGATGCTCGCGCTGGGCGTCTTCTGGTCCGCCCTCTTCGCCCTCGTGCGCGGCGCGGCGCGCGGGGACGCGGATCCGGAGCTGCCCGGCTTCACCGACATCGTCCGGGACATGCTGAGGCCCGGGCTGCGCGGCCTGGCCGTCACCGTGGGCGTCTTCCTGCCCGCGCTGGTGCGCGCCCTGTCCCTGCGCGCGCCGTCCGAGCGCTCCGTGCTCGGCTTCTTCGGGGCGCCGCTGAAGACCGTGCTGTCGCCGGCCGCGCTGGAGGATCCGCTCACCTGGGGGCTCGCCCTGGCAGGCTTCCTGTGGCTGCCGTGGGCGTGGCTGCTGGCCGCCGCGGAGCGACCGCTGCTCTCCGCGCTGAATCCCGCCAACGCGCTCCGGTGCATCCGGGCGCTGGGGCGCGACGCGGGCGTCGTGATGGGCGTCTTCGCACTGCTGGCGTTGGTCCACGGGGTGATGCACTGGCGAGCGGAGGTGGTGCTCGACTTCGGAATGTTCTTCGTGTCCCGGTGGATCGCCGAAGCGCTCACCTGCCTCGTGCCCTTCGCCACCGCGAACCTGCTGGGGCTCGTGCTGTACGTGCACGGGGATGTGCTGGGCTACCTGCCCGCGCGCGACGTCCTGGAGCCCGTGCTGCGGGATGCGCGTCCGGAGCGAGGCCCCCAGGCGCTGCGCGAGGCCGCGTCCCCCGCGCCTGTGCCCACC
>NZ_RAWG01000519.1 GCF_003611735.1 Corallococcus sicarius
GCGGTGGCGGCGGGCACGGGGGCCTTTGGCGCCTGCTCACCGCCGGGCAGCGTGTACGTGTCCGGCACCGGCGTGTACCTGCTGGTGATGGCGCCCGCGTCCGGCCGCGAGGGCCGCGCGGTGGCGAGCGGCCTGGGCGGCGTGAAGTCCGGCTGCGACGCGAAGCTGCTGGTGGAGGGCGTGCGCTTCCGCCTGCTGCGGCTGGAGGTGTCCAGCGCGGACCTGGCCCTGGCCCAGGAGGCGAAGCTGCGCAACAAGGTGGCGCACCAGTGCCTGGGCACGACGGACCCCAAGGGCCAGGCCTTCCTCACCTGGCCCTTCACCGAACCGGCCACGGGCTACGGGCTGGTGGACGCGCTGCGGCCCCACTTCCTCACGCCCTGCGACGTGCCGCTGGCGGTCCTCCACTGGAGGGACGGCGCGGGCATCCGCTTCGTGGACCTGTGGGCCGTGCGCCGGCGCCTCGCTCGCGCGGGACACCCCACGCCGTGGCTCGCGGGGACGGGGGACCGGCACGCGGTGGAGGCGGAGGCCCTGTTCCTCCAGTTCCAGGACCACATCGAGCGGCTGCGCCTGGAGGCGCTCAACCCGGCGGCGGTGAAGGCCACGGACCACTTCGTGTACCTGCCCCCGGCGGGCGTGCTGCCGTTGGGCGGCTACATCGGCACGCGCGGCTTCGACTACCTCAAGTTCTTCGAGGGCCTCACGGTGCGCGCGCCCATCAGCATCGAGGGGGCCCGACTGGCGCCGTTGTTGGAGATGGCGCGCGCGTACCCGCCGCTGGAGCTGGCGAAGAAGGAGCTGCTCTGGCTGTACGTCGTCCGCGAGAACCAGCAGGCGATGTCCGGCGTGGGGCCGAAGCCGCAGCCCTACCTCGTCTTCGCCAGCGGGCACATCCCCTACTGGGGAGACCCGCGCTTCGACGTGTCGAAGTGGAACCACGCGAACTACGCATCCGGGGGTCCCAGCGTGGACCAGCCCGGGCCCTGACCTTCCTGGAGACTCCCTGACATGTCCCTTCCCTACAAGGTCAAGCCGGGTGACCTCATCACCTCGGCGCTCTTCAACGACCTCATCGACTACCTGGAGGCCCAGGACCAGCGGCTGAAGGTGCTGGAGGCCTCCATCGCCACGGTGGCCATCCTGGACGTGCTGCCCGCGGGGCTCATCCGCATGGGCAGTGAGATGCGCGTGCTGGGCCGCGGCTTCGGCACGGCCTCGCTGAACACCGTCCTCGTGGACACGGTGATGATCACCGCCTTCAAGGCGGGCAGCTCCGACAGCCAGCTCATCTTCGAGCTGCCGGCCATCCCCAACGTCCCGTCCACCGGCAGGTTCGTCTCCCTGGCGGTGAGCAACGCGCGCGGGTACGCCAGCACCACGGTGCAGGTGGGCCCGGCCGTGCCCACGGTGCCGGAGGGCAGCAGCCTGGTGACGCTGTCCCAGACGCCGACGGGCAGCATCACCGCGGGCGCCACCTACGACTTCTTCTACACGCTGAAGGTCATCTCCAACATGGATGAGACCTTCAAGCTCACCCCCACCCTCCAGCCCCCCGCAGGCTCCGCGGTGACGGGCTGGGCGACGACGGTGACGGACACCACGGCGGCCCGGACGCCGCTGCCCAATGGGGAGATCACCATGGCGAAGGGTGACGCTCCCAGCGGCACCACGAAGCAGGTGGTCGTCCGGGTGACGATTCCCCCGGGCGCCACCGGCGCGCCGAAGGTGCGCCTGTTCATGGTCTCCAAGCTCAACAGCCAGATCAACGGCTCGTCGGGCGACTACGGCTTCACCATTGGCAGCACCTCGCAGACGCCCACCATCCCGCTGTCGCGCGCGCTGGTGTCGCCCGACAGCGCCCGCAACCCGACGACGGACGAGATCCAGGCCACCGCGGGCACCCTCGTCACGCTGCGCTTCGCGGTCACCATCGAGGTGGCGGGCACCTACCGGGTGACGCTGACGCTCGCGGGGGACGGCGCGAACCTGTGGGGCGCGGCGCTCTTGACCATCGCCACCACGGGCCCGCTGGTGGGCCAGTTCGACATAACGGGGCCCAGCACCACCAACTTCTACGTGACGCTGAAGCCGGGCACGACCGCCCCCGCTTCGGCGGACCTGGTGGTGAACGTCATGTCCATCTCGGACGCAAGCAAGTTCGGTCAGCTGTCCCAGAAACTGAAGCGTCTGTGAGCAAGCCGTCCCATTTCCAGCAGGGAGTCGAATCCGTGAAGCAACCCAACAGGCAGCAGGTATTCGGTCGGGGCGTGGCGCTGGCCTGCGCGGCCCTGGCGCTCCTCCTTGGCGCGCCGGACGCTGAAGCAGCCACGGCGCAGCGGCTGTGCTTCCGCAATGTCTCCGGGGTGCCGGGCGTCCCGGGCGCACCCACCATCGACGGTGACATCGACAACGACCTCGGGTGGACGGGCGCGTTCCGCTACGAGTTCGGCAACGGCGTGAACCAGCCCCACGCGGTGGTGCAGGGCAACCGTGACGCGAGCAACGTCTATCTCTCCTTCGAGGTGAACAACGACAGCGCCTTCGAGGACGAGGACGTGCTGGTGCTGACGTTCGACACCGGCACCTCGCCCAACCGCTACCGTCGCCTGCACCTCTACCCCCTCTTCGCGGGCGCGGGCGCGGCGGCGAACAACCGGATGCGCGAGGCGCAGCTGTGGAAGTCGGACACCCTGGATGGGAGCGGCAAGGTCGTCTGGGGCACCGTCACCATCGTGCCGCACTCCACGCTGACGGCCGGCTTCTGGCTGGATGCGAAGGTGCGCAGCACGGACGGCGGCGTGGGGAACCGCTCGTGGAACGTGGAGCTGAAGATTCCGAATGTCGCCGGCCTGTCGGGCATCAAGTTCCCGCCCGCGTCGGACTTCAAGATGTTCCTGGACGTCTTCCGCGTGGACGGGCTGGTGGCCTCCACGCCCCTGCTCCAGTGGCCGGGCAATGCGCCGGCCCCCGAGAACTTCATCGAGTTGGAGAGCGCCACGCCTCCGGTGGCCTCGTGGGGCGCCGGCAGCTTCGGCACGGGCGGTTGCGGCGGCGTGACCTTCGCGTGGAACGACATCAACACGAACAACGTGCCCACCAGCCTCATCCACCTGACAAACCCCAACACCTTCAACGTCACCCTGCACAACAGCTCCGTGGACGACTCGGGCGCCCCCATCCCGGCCAAGAACATCCGCGCGACGCTGAAGATCGCCAACTTCGGCCTTCCCGCGTTCGGCAGCTGGACCCCCGTCCCGGCGGCGAACAACCCCACGCCGTCCCTGGACGTGCCTGCAAGCGGCACCGCGACGCTGAGCGCGGGCCCCTGGACCCTCACGCCCGCGCAGGTGACGGCGTACTCGGACCCGAGCACCGAGCACCAGTGCGTGCTGGCGGAGCTGGACTCGGGGGACCCGCGCACGCTGTTCACCAACCGCAGCGCGTGGCGGAACATGGACTTCGGCATCGCGTCCACGTTCGAGCGCGTCGCGGAGATTGGCACCAAGGGCTACAAGCTGCCGCGCGAGTACAAGGCGCACCGCATCGACGTGGTGGCGGAGACGGACTTCCGCCTCATCGAGCGCGGGGACAACGAGAAGGGGCCGCAGTCCGAGCTGACGTGGGCCTTCCACGGCTACCGGCACCTGGGCCGGTACGTCGTCATCAACAAGAAGAAGTTCGAGGTCGTCGAGCCGGTGGGCTCCTTCGGCTACATCATCCGGCACCGCCTGGAGCCGGGCGCCCCCATCCCCGACCCCGTCTCCACGTGGCAGCTCCACGTGAAGGGCATCGAGCTGAACCCGCTGGTGCGTGAGCAGCAGCAGTACCCGAAGGTGCGCTACTACCAGGCGGACATCGTGGACGGGGAGGCGCTGCAGATCGCCACCGTGGCGGACTACCCGGAGAAGCCGGTCACCGGTCCCGGGGATGGCGGCACGGGCGATGGCGGCACGGGCGGTCCCGGCGATGGCGGCACGGGCAACCCGCCGCCCGTGGATGGCTGCGGGTGCCGGCGCTCCAGTCCGGGCGGGGCGCTGGGGCTGA
>NZ_RAWG01000051.1 GCF_003611735.1 Corallococcus sicarius
GCCCTCCCCCTGCTGCCCCTGAGCATCAGCCAGCGCACCTGCTGTGCCTGTCGGCGCGGACGCCGGATGCGCTCGCGGCGATGGCAGGGCGCTATGCGGCCTGGTTGGAGCAACACCCCGACGCGTCACCCGACGCCGTGACGTGGACGGCGAACACCGGGCGTGCGCGCTTCTCGCAGCGCCTCGCGGTGGTGGCGGACGGGCCGTCCTCCTTGCACGACAAGCTCGCGGCGTTCGCAAAGACGCGGGCGGCCTCCGGCAAGGACGTGCAGCTGGGCGTGGCACCAGGGATGGAGGGACGGCTCGCGCTCCTCTTCACCGGCCAGGGCTCGCAGTTCGCGGGGATGGGCCGGGAGCTTCATGACCTGCACCCGACCTTCCGGGCGACCCTGGTGCGCTGCGAGGAGCTGCTCGCGGCCCACCTCGATCTTCCGCTCCGTGGAGTTCTCTGGGGGGAGCACAGCGGGCTCTTGAACCAGACGAAGTACACGCAGCCGGCGCTGTTCGCGCTCGAAGTGGCGATGGCGAAGCTCTGGCTGTCATGGGGCGTCCGGCCGTCGTTCGTCATGGGCCACAGCGTGGGCGAGCTGGCGGCGGCGTGCGTGGCGGGCCTGTTCGACCTGGAAGACGGCCTGAAGCTCATCGCCGCGCGGGGCCGGTTGATGCAGTCACTGCCCTCGGGCGGTGCGATGGCGGTCGTGCTCGCCGGGCGGGAGGCAGTGGCACCGGCGGTGGCGGCCTGGGGCGAGCGGCTTTCCATCGCCGCGTTCAACGCGCCCGACCAGACGGTCATCTCGGGTGAAAAGGAGGCGGTCCTCGCCGCGTGCGAACAACTGGGGCAACAGGGCATTCGCAACCGCGGGCTGCTCGACGTCTCCCATGCGTTCCACTCGGCGCTGATGCGGCCGATCCTCGATGAGCTGCGAGCGGTCGCGGAGACGGTGACGTTCCGTCGCCCGACGCTCGACATCATCTCGAATGTGACGGGCAAGGTCGCGGGCGCGGAGCTGGCCACGCCCGCATACTGGGTGGAGCACGTGCTCGCGCCCGTCGACTTCATGGCCGGCGTGCGGGCGCTGGAGGCGAACCGCGTGGCGGCGCTGCTCGAGGTGGGACCGAGCGCGACCCTCGTGGGTCTGGCGACCGCCTGTGTGGAGCCGGGCCGCTTCGTCACGGCGGCGAGCCTGCGGGCCAGGACGGCATCGTGGCCGCAGCTGCTGGAAGCCGCCGCGAAGCTGTTCACGCACGGCGTGGCCGTGGACCTGGGCAAGGCAGGAAGGTGCGAGCAGCCTCCGCCGCCCCGCCTGGCGTTGCCGACGTACCCGTTCCAGCGTCAGCGCTACTGGATCCAGCGCGCCGACGGCACGACGCCGATGGCGGCTTCTGGCGAACAGCAGCCGCTCCTCGGCAGGAAGGTGCGGAATGCCGCGCTGCCACCGGACGATCTCCTCTTCGAGAGCGCGCTGTCCGCGAGCAGCCCGGCGTACCTCCGCCATCACCGCGTCTACGACAAGGTCGTCGTCCCGGCGGCGGGCTACGTGGCGATGGCCCTGGCAGGTCTCCGGCAGGAGGATCCGCAGGCGACCCTTTCGCTCCGTAACGTGGCGGTGCAGGCGGCGCTGGTCCTGACGCCCGATGCCCAGACCGTGGTGCAGACGCACCTCGCTGGCGCGGGCGACCAGCGCTATCGCTTCAAGATCCTCAGCGCGGCCTCCGAGGAGGCCTCGACCTGGCGGACCCACGTCACGGGCGAAGTCGAAGTGACAGCGTCCGGTGGACAGACCTTTGCCCCTGTCGATGCGGCCCGCGTGCACCAGCGCTTCGACGAGGCCGGTGAGCGGCTGGACACGGAGGCGTTCTACGCGCGCTACGCCACGCTCGGCCTGGGCTACAGCGGCGAGTTCCGAGCCGTCGTGGACCTCCGCCGCCTCGCGGGTGAGGGCGTGCACTCCCCGGAGATCCTCGCGCGGATCCAACCTCCTGGCGTGTCTGCCGACGATGCGGCGGCCCATGCGATCCACCCCGCCGTCCTCGATGGCTGCTTCCAGGCGGTCGGCGCGATGGTGGCGGAGCCCGCGGACGTGGTCTGCCTCCCTGTCGGCATTGATGCGCTGCACCTGGTGCGCGCGGTGCCCGAAGCGCTGTGGGCCCATGCCCTCCTGCGGCGCACGCCCTCCCCTGGCGATCCGCGCGTCATCGCGGACATCCAGCTGTTGGATGATGCGGGCAACGTGGTGTGCGTGGTGGAGGGACTGCAGGCGATGCGTGTCGACCGCCGCGCGCTCACGTTCGCGACGGCCACGTGGAAGGACAAGCTCTACTCGCTGACATGGACGCCCCAGAATCTCCCGGAGGCTCCTGCCCCGGAGGACGCGGCCTCCGCCCAGAAGCGCTGGCTCCTGATTGGAGATCGAGGCGGCGCTGGAGCCCGGTTGCAGGCCCTGCTCGAAGCACGCGGTGAAGCCTGCGCGCTGGTGGGCGACGGTGAGATCGATCCGCTCGACAAGGCCTCCTGGGCCCGCGTGCTCGCGGACCACGCCGCGGCGAGCCCCCAGCCCCTCGCGGGCATCGTGCACCTCCGGGCGCTGGACGATGGGCTCGAAGGCACTCCCGGCGACGGCCCCTCCGCGCAGGAACGGGCGCTCGCGCATTCGTGTGGAAGCACGCTGGCGCTCGTCCAGGCGTTGATGGACGTCCCCGGGCAGCGCCTCCCGCGCCTGTACCTCGTCACTCGCGGCGCGCAGCCCGTGTCGGAGGGCGAGCGGGTGAGCGCGACGCAGGCGGCGCTGTGGGGACTCGGGCGCACCCTTGCGCTCGAACACCCTTCGCTCGCTTGCACCTGCGTGGATGTCGACGGCGACGACCTGGCGGCTGTCGCTGCCGAAATCCTCCAGCCGGACGCGGAGCTGCAGGTCGCGGTCCGCGGTGGCAAGCGGCATGTCGCGCGGTGGGCGCACTCCGCAGCGCAGTCCCGGGGGCAGCTCACGATCCCGGGTGAAAGCTACCGGCTGCGCACGTCCGCGTATGGCGCCCTGGACCGGCTGACCCTGGTGCCCACCGAGCGGCGCGAGCCGGCGGACGGCGAGGTCGAGCTGGAGGTGTGCGCGTCGGCGATCAACTTCAAGGACGTGCTGTACTGCCTTGGGATGTTGGAGGACTTCAGCCGGAAGGCGGGCATCCTCCGCGCCGTGGACCAGCCGCTCGGGTTCGAGTGCGCGGGGCGCGTCGTCCGCGTGGGCCCGGGCGTCACGGAGCTCAGCGTCGGCGACGAGGTCTTCACGATGGCGCCCTCCGCGCTGTCGAGCCACGTCACCATCGACCGCCGGCTCGTGCACCGGAAGCCAGCCAACCTGTCGTTCGCGCAGGCCGCGTCGATTCCCGCCGCGTTCATGACCGCCATCTACAGCCTGGAGAAGCTCGCGCGGCTGCGCCCTGGCGAGACGGTGTTGATCCATGCCTGCGCAGGCGGTGTCGGTCAGGCGGCCGTACAGATCGCACGGGCACGCGGCGCGACGGTGTTCGGGACGGCGAGCCCCGGGAAGTGGGAGCACGTCAAGCAGCACGGCGTCACGCACGTGATGAACTCGCGCACGCTCGACTTCGCGGACGAGATCCTGCGCATCACCGGGGGCCGGGGAGTCGACGTCGTCCTCAACAGTCTCACTGGCGAGTACATCCCGCGAAGCGCCAACGTGCTGGCCCAGGGCGGCCGGTTCGTGGAGATCGGCAAGATTGGCATCTGGAGCACCGCGGAGATGGCGGCGCACCGGCCCGACGTGGAGTACTTCTCCTTCGACCTGGGGGACGTGGACGGCAACGCCGGACTCCAGGTGGACCTCCTCGCCGACGCGGTCCGAGGCCTCGCGGACGGTCGCCTCGAACCGCTGCCCGTGAAGACCTTCCCCCTCCGGCAGGCCGAGGCCGGGTTCCGCCACCTCGCGCAGGCGAAGAACATCGGCAAGGTGGTGCTGACGCTCCCCGCGAGCGAGCAGGCCACGGGCGCGGTGCGTGCTGACAGGAGCTACTGGATCACGGGAGGCCTCGGCGCGCTGGGCCTGCACATCGCGCGGAGCCTCGTCGCGAGCGGCGCACGGCAGCTGGTGCTGTCGGGCCGCTCCGAGCCGGGAGACAGCGCACGCGAGGCCGTGGAGTCCCTGCGCGCGAAGGGCGCGGAGATGGTCATCGAGCGGGTCGACGTCGCGGACGCAGGTCAGGTCGAGTCGGTCATGCAGCGCATCGCGCGGGAGCTCCGTCCGCTCGGAGGCATCGTCCACGCGGCGGGCGTGCTCGACGACGGCGTCCTCGTCAAGCAGACGTGGCCGCGCTTCGCCCGGGTGCTGGCGCCCAAGGTCGACGGTGCGTGGAACCTGCACAGGGCCACGCGGTCGCTGGAGCTGGACTTCTTCGTGTTGTTCTCGTCGATCGCGGCGGTGATGGGCGCGCCGGGCCAGGGCAACTACGCCGCGGCCAACGCGTTCATGGATGGGCTCGCAGCGCTGCGCAGGAACCAGGGGCTCGCGGCGACGAGCCTCCAGTGGGGCCCGTGGGCGACGGGGGGCATGGCGGAGACGGCGCGCGCCGCCAACCGTGCACGCTTCGAGTCACTGGGGCTCGGGCGCATGTCGGCCAGTGACAACGTGGAGGTGTTCGAACACCTGCTGCAGGGCGCATCCACGGCGGTGGCCGTCGTGGACATGGACTGGAAGAAGTTCCTGAAGTCCGTCTCCAGCCCGGGAGCCTCCAGGCTCTACTCCCTGCTGGGCCAGGGTGCGACGCGAACCGAACCGGCGCAGGCCGGTGCGCTGCTGGCCCAGCTGACGCGGGAGCCGGAGGAACAACGCGAGGCCACCCTCATCGGGTTCCTGCGTCGCCAGGTGGCGAGCGTCGTGGGGCTCGCGACGGCCGATGCGGTGGAGGTCACCCAGCCCCTGCTCGAGCTGGGGTTCGACTCACTGATGGCGGTCGAGCTGAAGAACCGCGTCGAGTCGAGCCTCGGCTGCACGCTCAGTCCAGCGCTGTTGTTCGACCATCCGACCCTGGGACAACTGGGGCGCCATCTGCTGGTGGACGTCCTGAAGCTGGGGACCGCGGACGGGACCCGCGCACCCGCCGTCACAAACGTGACCGTCGAAGAAGAGGCGCCGGACGCGGAGGTCCCGCTCGCGATGCTCCGCGAGTCGTTCCTCCCGGCCAGCGACCGCACGAAGCTCTGTGTCTGTGAATGGGGGCCCGCGGACGCGCCCCTCGTGGTCTGCGTGCACGGCATCCTCGACCAGGCAGCAAGCTGGGATGAAATGGCGGTCGGTCTGGTCGAGCGCGGCTACCGCGTGGTGGCGCTGGATCTGCGCGGGCACGGCCGGTCCGGGCATCCCCCGCCGAACGTCGCGCTCACCGCCGTCGACTTCCTCTGGGACCTGACCCGGATCACGGCGCGAGAGACGCGCCCGTTCACCCTCGTCGGTCATTCCATGGGAGGGGCGGTGGCCACGCTGTTCGCGGCGGCCTACCCCCAGCAGGTCGAGCAGCTGGTCCTGGTGGAGCCGGTCATCCCGCACCTGCGAGAGCAGCACGGCGCGCTGGAGCTGCTGAAGAACGACCTGCGGTACCTGACGGAGCCGCCAGCCCACACGCCCTACCCCGACCTCACGACCGCCGCGCGCATGCTCACCCTGAGCCACGGGGGACTGAGCACGGCCCGGTCCCTCAAGCTCGCGCAGCGGGTGACCGAACCCTGCGAGGGAGGCCTGCGCTGGTCATGGGATGCCCGGCTGCGCAACCCGCTGGGCGTCGACCTCGGCTTCTCGCGCGAGCACTACCTGACGCTCCTGGGCGGGCTCACCGTCCCATCGCTGCGGCTCTACGGAACGACCAGCCAGTTCGCGGGGACCCCGGTGCTGGCTGCCCCCGACCTCCCCCTGCCACGTTCGCACAGCGTCAGCATCCCAGGCGGGCACAACCTGCACACCGACAACGCGGCGGCGCTGCTGAAGGAGGTGCTGGCCGTGCTCCCCGCCACCGGCGAAGGCCGTGACGCTGCCTGAGGGCGAGCTCCGGGCCTGGGTGCTGTCTACCCGCGAGCCCACCACCACCGCGCAAGCGCCAGCCCGGAGACCACCCAGAGGGCGATGATGACCGCCCCCGCCGCCCAGCTTCGTTTGCGCAGCCCCGGCTCACGCAGGGCCCGCTCCCGGCACTCCGAGAGCACCGCCGGCGGAATCAGCCGCCGCACCAGCAGGATGCCGAGCGGGACAAGAATCAGATCATCGAGGAGCCCGAGGACCGGGATGAAATCCGGAATGAGGTCCACCGGGCTCAACGCATAAGCGACCACGCCCGCGGCAAGGAGCCTCGCGTACCAGGGGACGCCGGGATGCCGGATGGCCAGGACGAGGGCCGCCACTTCTGTCTTGAGGTCCCGGACCTTCTGCTTCCAACGCTCCACGCCCTTCATCTTCGGATCCCCAGGTATCGCGCCACGCTTCCGCGCGGTCGCGCTTCCAAGCATGGGGGCCGCCGGGAAGACGGAAAAGGGGCGGCCAGTCCCCAACTCCGAACGGCCCGCTCCGGGAACTCCCGGAGCGGGCCGTCGGGTGTGTGTCAGATGCGCCTGGGGGACTCCTCAGCCCAGCCTGCTGCCTGCACTACCCGTTGGGCACACGCCCGCTGGAGCCCTGGGGGACCTGCTTCACCTGTGAGGCGTCAGGGCTGCTGACGGGGTACTTCTTCCGGCCCAGCACCTGGCAGGAGCGGCCTCGTGTGGGCCCCGCGCACCTTCAGTCGCGGCGGATCACCAGGTTCACGTGCCCACCCACGGACACGGCCTGGCTCGTCACCCGCAGGGCGTAGCGCTGGCCTGCCGCCAGCGGGTGGGTGAGCTTCGCGCAGGCCGACGCCGAGCTGCCGTCCCCCTGGCCCTGCGCGAGCAGCACCGCGCCCGCCTCGTCGAAGAGTTCGAGGCCGGTCGTCTTGCCCTCGCAGTGCAGCAGCTCGAAGGTATGCGGGCCACCGACGCTCGTGGGATCCACCTTCACCCAGCGCGACGGCTCGCCCCGGTAGGAGAAGAACCCGTGCTGGCAGCCGTCGCCGGCCTGCACCGTGGGCGCCGCGGAGAGCTGCGTGGAGGCCTCACCCGTCCCCACGCACTCCAACGTGGCGAGGAGCGGCTTCAAGGATTCGTAGTCGAGCACCACCTGCTGGCCGCAGCCGGCGTTGAAAGCGTTCGTGCCGACCTGCCGCTCCTGTCCTGCGGCATCCACCGTCACCAGCGAGTACTCCGGGATGTCCTGAGGGCAGGAAGTGTTCCCCGGGATGAGCTTGAGCCCGGCGAGCGCGTCGGACTGCTCGTCCGTCAGCGCCTCGCCAGGGGCCTCCCACGTGAAGGAGCCGCCCCCGTAGCCGAAGCTCTGCAGGGTGACGTGTTGATAGCCCAGACTCGCCAGGGTTTCCCGAGGGTCGTCGGTGCCCGGAGGACCGGGAACGCCCCCGGCCGTCGAGCACGCGCCTACGAGAGAACCCAGGACCAGCGCCGTCACTCCACTTCGCATGCGATTTGAGGTCATGGGCAGACACACTGCAACCGGCGCGCCGCGGACTGCCCCCCTCAATACCCGAGCAACGGTGTCCGTGATGTGCCCCGCCCATGCGTCAAAAATCTGAGAAGCCACAGGCCTCCCTGACAGCTTTCCAAGACGCAAGGCCCGCCCCCGCCTCACGCTCCCGGGTTCATCCATCGCGGCCGGCCCCTGTCGAGGTGGGAGAAGCGTGGGTGAGGGGCGCCGTCAGGAGGCCGGCGTCGCCGCGGGCCGGGAGAAGCGCAGCACGGCGTAGCCGAGGACGCCCGAGACGAGAGAGCCGAGAAGGATGCCCAGCTTCGCGGCATCCAGGCGCGCGGCATCCGGGAACGCGAGTCCGCCGATGAAGAGCGCCACGGTGAAGCCGATGCCCGCGAGCACCGAGACGCCGTACAGCTGACGCAGCGACGCCCCGCCGGGCACGCCCGAGAGGCCCAGCTTCACGGCGAGCCACGTGAAGCCGAAGATGCCCACCTGCTTGCCCAGGAACAGGCCCAGGGCCGCGCCCAGCGGGATGGGGCTCGCGAGCGCCGAGAGGCCCACGCCCGAGAGGGACACGCCAGAGTTGGCGAGCGCGAACACCGGCATGATGAAGAACGCCACGTAGGGGTGCAGCGCGTGGATGAAGCGCTGCAGGGGCGGCTCCAGGTCTTCCAGCCGCTCCTCGATGGACAGCAGCTCGGCCTGCTCCACCGCCTCGTCGGGCCGCGCCTGGGTGCGCGCCACCACCTCGCCCGTGTGCGCGTGAAGCTCGCGCAGCACCTCCAGGGGCGTGCGCGCCGAGCCCGCCGGGATGCACAGGCCCAGAATCACCCCCGCGATGGTGGCGTGGATGCCGCCGTGGTGCAACGCGTACCAGAGCGCGAGGCCCAGCACCGCCCACACCAGTCCGTTGCGCATGCGCGCGCGCATGAGGCCCACCGCCACGGCTGTCAGCACGCCCGCGCCCAGGAGCCACTCCACGTGCAGTCCCTTCCCGTAGAAGAGCGCGATGATGAGGATGCCGCCCATGTCGTCGAAGATGGCCAGCGCCGTGATGAAGACGACGAGCGCGTTGGGCACCCGTCCCTTGAGGAGCGTGAGCAGCCCGATGCAGAAGGCGATGTCGGTGGCCATCGGGATGGCCCATCCGGGCATCCCATCCCCGCCCCGGTTGACCAGGACGTAGAGGACCGCGGGCACGGCCATTCCGCCCGCGGCGGCGACGAACGGCAGCATCGCGCGGCTGAAGGTGCGCAGCTCGCCCACGACGAGCTCGCGCTTGATCTCCATCCCGACGACGAAGAAGAAGATTGTCATCAGCCCGTCGTTGACGAGCAGCCGCAGGCTGAACTCCACCACCGCCCCACCCGCGCCCAGCGACAGCGGGTAGTCGAAGAGGTGCGCGTAGGCCGCGGCCCACGGCGAGTTGGCCCATCCCAGGGCGAGCGCCGCCGAGAGCAGGAGCAGGATGCCGCTGGCGGCCTCCAGCCGGAAGAAGTGCTGAAGGGGCGCGACGACGGCACGGAACAGGGGAGGCGCGGTGCGGGCTGAAGTAGCCATGAGGCTCCTGCTGCGGCAAGGGAGGTGGCGGCAAGGGGGACCGGCACGCCCAGGGGCGCCCGAGGTTCCTTGCCGGCGAGGTCAGGTCAGGGGGCGGCTGCGAACGAGGGGGCCTGCGGCGAACCACGCCAGCCGGAGCGCCGGGTGGGCGAAGCCCCTCTGTGCAGCGAGCACTTCGTGGAGAGACGGAACGGGGCGCACTTGCAGCTCCGAGGCACGGGCAAGCCCGTGGCAGCAAGGGATGGCGGCCCGACCATCCACGATTGCCTGCAGCGCCCATCGTCTGGCGCCGCACCCATTCAGAGTGTCCTCACCTCATAAATCGCCCGGCTGCGTCAGTCCACCGGCTTCGCATGCCTGGCCGTCTGGCCACCTGCAGGGGCTGCACGGCCTCTGCCCCGGCCCGGCGCACAGCCCCCACGTCATGCGCATCCGGGGCTCCTGGGGGCGTGAGCCCCTCCTGCCATGACCGACCAGGGAGGAGATGACATCCGCTGAAACAGACGTCGCGGGTCGTGTGTTTTATTGATGTGTCCGCGCCTTGACGGAAAACGGACGACTCGAGTCTATTCAGGGCATGGCCAATCTCCTGGACTTCAAGACGGTCTTGACCGAGCTGCGCGCTGCCCGGAACGCTCTTCCCCAGGAGACTGCGAAGAACTTCCTGGGGCTTGGCGGAAGCAAGGTCTACAAGCGCGATGTCGCGAAAGCGCTGGGGCAGGACCTCATTGATATCTGTTCTGATTGTGTGAACGCCCTTGAGGATCGCTCGACGGCCCGATTCAACTTCAATGCCGAGGTCGCTGTCATTGATGCCTTGTTGAACATCCAGATGGTCACCAAGCCGAAGGCCCAGGTTCAACGCCTGCATGCGGCGGCGCTCACATTGAAGGGGCATTGCCAGACAACGGCGACCCTCAACAGGCTGGATGCGGTTTCCACCCGGAACGACTGGAATGGCGCGAAGGCCATTGATGTCGTCATGGCCGAACTCAATGGAAATCGAGGGCTGCTGACCAACAAGCAACTCGCGGGGCGGGCGCAGCTGATCATCAACAACGCCGGCGACCCCGCCAACATCGACGACGGTGATGGGTGGAATTCCAGCAGGCGGGCGGTCGTCGCGGATCCGATGGAGCGGGTCCCCGAGGGGAGCCGGGACCTCGTAGGATTCGCGAAGGAGGCGTCGCTCGACGATCGTCAGGTGGGCGCCCTGGCCATCTGCCATGCCACGGCGGCCGGGATGATCAACGTCCTGGGCCGCAAGCACGCCACCTACAAGGCGGGAGGCAGGGGCCCCGTCCTTCGCGGACAAGCGCAGGCCCTCGCCGTGCAATTGTTGTCGGATCGCAACAAGCTCTATCTCTTGCACTTCAGGTGCACCGCCCAGGCGGACGGGCACTCGTTCATGCTGTGCATGAACCATGATGACACGGTGACGATCTCCGAGTCCTGGGCCAACCCGGGGGGCAACGGCCTGTTCCTGGAGCTTCAAGGCGACAAGGTGCGCAGGGGCAGGGCGGAGATTTCGAACGCCAACGCCATCGGCGCCGTCAACCGGATCTTCGACGTATCCCCCGCCGTCCGGACCCAGGGCTATACCAGGCTCTCACAAGCCTATGATGACAGTGTGCGCTACGAACTGCGCGCCCATGACGAGCATGCGGCTGGGCATCATTGCGGTGATGGCTGCCGGGCCAACGACGCCGACATCTCCATCGTGGTCCGCGCCCGGCAGCTCACCAGGCCGGCGACGGTGAGGAATCGGCTCACGGAGCTTCGAGGCGTCTACGACGCCATCCCCTGAACGACGGAGCGCGGCCGGACCTCCCCATGCCCGGCGGGTCTCCCACGAGGACAGCTCCGCACTTCTCCCGTCAGCGGGGATGTCCCATCGTTCTTCATGCCGCTGACACTCACCGAAACCCCGTACCTGTTCTTCACTGGCAAGGGAGGAGTGGGGAAGACCTCGCTCGCCTGCGCGACAGCCATCGGCCTGGCGGATGCAGGCAAACGGGTGCTGCTCGTCAGCACGGACCCGGCCTCGAACCTCGACGAGATGCTGGGCGTCGAGCTGGCGCGTGAGCCCAGGGCTGTTCCCGGTGTCCCGGGCCTGGTTGCGCTCAACATCCATCCCGAAGCCGCCGCGGAAGCCTACCGGGAGCGCGTCATCGCGCCCTTGCGTGGGCACGCTCCCGAGGCGGAAGTGAAGAAGATCCGGGAGGAGCTGTCCGGCGCCTGCACCACGGAGATCGCCGCGTTCGATGAATTCGCCGGGCTGCTCGAAACGACGTGGCGCCAGCAGTTCGATCACGTGGTGTTCGACACGGCCCCCACGGGGCACACCCTGCGGCTGCTCAGCCTGCCCCGGGCCTGGACCGACTTCCTCGACAGCAACACCCGCGGCGCCTCCTGCCTCGGGCCCCACTCAGGGCTCACGATGCAGAGGGATCGCTTCGCCGCAGCCCTCGCCGCCCTCGCCAATCCCCGGCTCACAACCGTCGTGCTCGTCACGCGGCCAGAGCGCGCGGCACTTCAGGAGGCGGAACGGACGGCTGGCGAGTTGCGCGCCATGGGGCTTGTCCACCAGCGCCTGGTCATCAACGGTGTCTTCCGGCCCAGGGCCTCGTCGGATCCGATTGCCCTCGCCCTCCAGGAGCGGGAACAGACCGCACTCGCGCGCATGCCTCCAGCGCTCCGCTCGCTCCCGACCGATGAGGTGCCCCTGCGGGCCTTCAACATGCTCGGCCTCGACCCTCTGCGCGCCCTGCTCGACGACTCCCGACAACCGCCGCCCGGTGCCGGGCTCACGCAGATACCGCCCCTCCCCACGGCCTCGCTCTCCGGGCTCATCGACGAGCTCGCCGCGCCCGGTCATGGGTTCATCCTCGTCATGGGCAAGGGCGGCGTCGGGAAGACCACGCTCGCCTGCGCCATCGCCGCGGAGCTCGCCACCCGAGGCCACCCCGTCCACCTGAGCACTACGGATCCAGCGGCCCATGTCGCCTCGACGCTCGAAGGCTCCCTGCCGAACCTCCAGGTGAGCCGCATCGACCCGCGCGCCGAGACCCAGGCGTATATCGAGAAGACCCTGCGCCGCAGGGAAGCGGAGCTCGACGAGGAGGGCCGCGCGCTCCTGCTGGAGGACCTGGCCTCCCCCTGCACCGAGGAAGTCGCGGTCTTCCACGCCTTCTCCCATCTCGTCTCCGAGGCACGCACCGCGTTCGTGGTGCTCGACACGGCCCCGACGGGCCACACGCTCCTCCTGCTCGACGCCACCGGGGCCTACCACCGGCAGCTGACGCGCACCCTGCCGCCAGAACATCTGAAGCTCATCACCCCGCTGATGCGCATGCGCGACCCGGCCTACACCCGCGTCCTCCTGGTCGCGCTTCCCGAGACGACTCCCGTTTCAGAGGCCGCGCACCTGCAAGAGGATCTCCGCCGCGCGGGCATCGAGCCATGGGCGTGGATCATCAACAACAGCTTGCTCGCCACGGGCAGCCAGGACGCCCTCCTGCGCGAGCGGATGCGAGCCGAGGCCGGGCAGGTGGCGCGGGTCGTGCGCGACCATGCCAGACGTGTCGCGCTCGTCCCGTGGATGGCCCGGGAGCCCACCGGGCTGGAGCGGCTCCACGCCCTGGTGACCCACGAAGCCCGGGGTGACGCCCAACACCCGCGGGCGGGGGCGTCAGAGCGCGAGGACGACCCGCCCCTCGATCGCTCCTGACTTCATCCTCGTGAAGATGTCATTGATGGACTCCAGCGGCTGTTGGGTCGAGGTCGTATGGACCTTGCCCTCCGCTCCGAACTGGAGCGCCTCGGTCAGATCCGCGCGCGAACCCACGATGGAGCCGCGAATCGTCAGCCGCTTGAGCACCACGTCGAAGATGGGGGCCGTGAAGTTCCCCGGCGGCAGGCCGACCAGCACCACCGTGCCGCGCCTGCGCACCATGCCAACAGCCTGGGTGCAGGCCTCCGGAGAGACGGCCGTGACGAGCACCGCGTGGGCACCGCCGATCTCGCTGGCGACCCGGGCCACGGGGTCCTCCTGCCGCGCGTTGAGCGTGAGTTCGGCGCCCAGCCGCCGGGCCAGCGCCAGCTTGTCGTCGGCGACATCCACCGCGGCCACGTGCAGGCCCATGGCCCGGGCATACTGCACCGCCATGTGGCCCAGCCCGCCAATGCCGGAGATGACGACCCACTGGCCAGGTCGTGCCTCGGTCTCCTTGAGCCCCTTGTAGACGGTGACTCCCGCGCAGAGCAGAGGGGCCGCTTCGGCGAAGCCCAGCCCCGCCGGCAGGTGGCCCACGTACTGCGCATCCGCCAGGATGTACTCGGCATCCCCCCCGTTGACGGAGTACCCGGTGTTCTTCTGCTCCGGACACAGGGTCTCCCAGCCGGTGACGCAGTACTCGCAGTGCCCGCACGCCGAGTAGAGCCACGGCACCCCCACCCGGTCTCCCTCGCGTACCGCCCGCACACCGGGCCCCACCGCGGCCACCATCCCCACGCCCTCGTGCCCCGGGATGAAAGGAAGAGAAGGCCTGGCCGGCCAGTCGCCTTGTGCCGCGTGCAGGTCCGTATGGCAGACGCCACAGGCGGCCACCTTGACCAGCGCCTGCCCCGGACCCGGCGTCGGAACGGGGACCTCCTCGATGACCAGGGGCTGACCGAATGCATGAACGACTGCCGCCTTCATCGTGTCGGGCATGGACCACCTCTCTCCATGCCATGACTGTGAGCGGACCCGGCGATGTGCAACGTCCTCCAGGGGGAACATGCGGCGTATCGGGCGGCCCGGTGGCCGCGTCCCGCGGAGTGCGGCATCCATCGCCGGCCTCCGCCTGGGGTTCAGCAAGGGCTGGGAGGCGGGCCCGGCACCTCGCGCAGCCGGGCCTCGATTTCCCGGCCCACTTCTTCGCTCCGCGCCAGGTCATCGCCGAAGAGCTTCACGCCCACCGGGGTGCGGATGCCGGTGGTGAGCATGTCCACCCGGGCGCGGATGGGCATGGTGAGCGCGTTCTGGATGCCGGGCAGCTCCAGGGCCTTCATCCGCTCCAGCGTGGCGATCCGCCGGCCCAGCAGGGCGCGCATCTCCTGGTTCATCCACAGCTCCAGGAAGACCTCCACCGCCTGGGTGCGGACATCCCAGCCCACCCGGCGTGTCCGGGCCTGCTCGGTGGTGATGTCGAGGATGGAGTCATGGCGCTGCTGCCGGGCGGCGTTGTTGAAGAGGATGCGCGGGCGTGCTGCCGTGCGTATGAAGAAGCCCATGCTCCGTCGCCTCTGCATCCCGCCCCTGCTCGCGTTCGCCCTGCTGCTGGGAGCGTGTGATCGCTATGACCGCCCCGGCACGCCGGTGCCGGAGAGCCTGCGGGCCGAGACGCTGGAGGGTGAGCCCATCGACCGGGCGGCGCTGCTGGGCCGCCCCTGGGTCATCAACGTGTGGGCCCCCGGCTGACACGCCTGCGCTCGGGAGTTGCCCGAGCTCGAAGCCCTGAGGCGTGAATACGAGGCGCGCGGCGTCGGCTTCCTCGCGCTCTCGCTCAACCCCAGTGAGGCGCGCAACCGGCAGGCGGCGGCCGAGTTGGGAGTGCACATGACCGTGGCCACGGCGAAGGGCGAGGTGCTGGGCCCGCTGCGCATCGGCACCGTGCCCGCCACCGTCTTCATCGACCGCGAGGGCGTGGTGGTGGCGGCCGTCAACGGCGAGCGCTCGCGCGCGTTCTACGCGCGGCGCCTGGAGGCGCTGCTCGCCGCTCCCGTCCGGCCACGGCGAGAGGACGCTCCATGAGCGTGCGAATGGTTCGTGGGAGGGGCAATACCGACGGCCGGCGCACGGGCGCTCGACTGCTTCTCCCACCCGCTGGCGGTGCGGCCAGCTCAGGGACGAGAGTCTCCGCGCCGCCTCATCAGCCAGGCGTCCAGCGACCTGGGGCCCGCGCCCACCCAGAGGAGGAAGAGCGCACCGAGGAGCATTCGGCGGGCTGCTGGAGGCCGACGGACCCAGCTCCCGCTTCTCCGTGACGCCAGCACGCGACGGATGAGCCGGGGCTCCATGCACACCGGGCCGAGTCACGGGAAGGAGATCCCGGACAGGGTGACGGTGCGCCCCTTGTCCGCCTCCCACAGCTTGAGCGTGAAGGAGCCCTGGGCCTCCTGTCGCGTGGCCAGCGCCTCCACCACGATGTGTTGACGCTCCGTGTCCGTTTCAACAAAGCCTCCCTGCCAGACCGGCAGGACCTTCAGCTCCAGGCCCGTCCTGTCCGTCAGCATCGCCCCCACCGCCGACCACGGCTGCGCGCCTCGTGGATTCTCCATCACCAGCGCCACCACCACCCGGCCGGCGGCCCGGTAGCTGTGCACCTCCAGCGTCACGAGTGCATTGCCGGGGGACTTCGTGACGGCCTCGGTGAGCCGACGGGTCGATACCCCCCTGTTGTCCATCTGCCCGGTGGCGATGAGTCCCGTGAGTCCCCCCGGTCCGCCACGCTCCGCACGCTCCCGCTCCAACTCGTCATGGCACCGCTGGGCCTCGGCCTTCGCCTCCTTCGCCTCTCGTTGGTAGGACGCGGCGGTGCGCGGGGTGCGGTGCACCTCCAGCAGCCGCTCCGCACGGGCTGGATGCACCACGAGGGTGAAGGCCGCAGCCGCGGGGGCTGCACCGTCCTTGAAGCGCACCATGAGCCGCAGCCGCTCTCCGCTCTTCAGCGTGTCCGCGGGAAGAAGCCGGAGCGTGGCCTGGCCAACGTCCACAAGGGCAAAGGACGCCCGCTGCTCCAGCCCCACCGTGTCCTTACCCTCCCCGTCCCGCAGCAACTCCGCGTCAAAGGCCAGCGTGGTGGACACCCCCGGGCTGATGTTCACCTCGGGCTCGTTGCCGGTGGGCTCCGCCGCAAGCTCAAGCTGCCGCACGCCCGCGTTCCATGTTGGAGCAGGCGGCTCTGCACGGGCCGTCGTTTCCATCAGCAGCGTGAACGCCAGCAGCGCCGCGGAAGACGAAGCGGGCATGGGCCATCCCCTCACTCGAAGTGGTCCACGGGGTTGGCATACCCGGTCGTCCAGATGATGGCGGAGTCGGCATCACTTCCGGGCTTCCGCTCCAGGCCGCGCTTTCTGTCGCCGGTGAGCAGCTCGATACACACCGGATAGCTGCGACCCTTTTTCACCTGCAACCATGTGAAGCGGCCATACACGCGGTCGGCGAGGTGGAGCTTGCCGTAGAGCAGTCCCCCGCCCCGGAGCCCCTTCCACTCATCCCCCAGCCGCACGATGGCGTTCCCCTCGCGCACGGTGATGACGTGGGGCTCGCCCTTGATGACATCGAAGACGAAGACCTCGGCGTCCCCCAGCTCGATGCCCAGCTCCTTCATCGCCTCCAAGGCGCCCGGCGGGCACTCTTCCGGGGGCGGAGCAGGGCGAACCTGGGGGCCGGAGCAGGCGAGGTTGAGACAGGCGCCCGCCACGCCCATGGCCTTCATCCCCACCTTCTTCGACGCGCTGGCAGACGGCTTCGACTTCATCATCACGGGTGCATCCTCTTTCGTCAGCGCCGCGGGACGCGCGGCGGCCACGGCGGTTGCGTCCACCACGGGCGGAGCTGTAGCGGGGACAGCTTCCGGTAGCGCCTCCACGGGCGCTACTTCACGGAGAGGTGCGGGGCGCGCAACCCCGTTGGACGGCACCCTGGCATCGGGTGCAGCTCCGCCCTCCAGCAGCCGCATCCCCCCGGCGGCCAGGGACAGCACCCCCGCGAGCAGCACGGCCCCCCCCCGCACCGGCGAGCGCCGCCGCTGTTGCACGGGAGGCGCCTCCACTGGCGGCTCCTGCCCCAGCTCCACGACGTCTCCCCGCTCCAGGCGCCGGAAGGGCAAGGCGGGGGCGATGACCCAGCTGGGCGCGGGTGGCGTGCCGGAGGACGTGGGCCACTCGGGCCGGCGGATGTGACGTCGGGGCGCAGCGCCAGGCTCCAGCTCGGTCCCCAGCGCCTCGTCCCACTCGAAGAGGCTGGCATCCCACGCCGCGGGCTCGCCGAAGCTCACCGCCGCCATGAGCGCCGCGTGCAGCTCCGCCCCCGTCGGGTAGCGCTCCCGCGGCTTCTTCGACAGCAACCGCATGAGGATGTCGCTGAGCGCTCGGGGCGTGCGCCGGTTGAAGTCCGCTGGCGCCGGGGGCATCTGCCCCTCGATGGCCAGGTACAGCATGTCGGGCGGCAGGTGCGGCGGGAACGGGTAGTGCCCTGTCACCACGCGGTACAGGCTGACGCCCAGCGCGTACAGGTCCTCGGTGGGCTGGTACGCGTACCGTGTTCCCGGCCGACTGTGATGCTCCCGGTGGAAGCGCACCGACTCGGGGCTGCGCAGGTGCAACGTGCCCGGGGGCACCGTCTGCTCGGTGATGGGGGCTGCGCCCGCGTAGTCGCCGAGGCCGAAGTCGATGAGCACCGGCTCGCCGTCTGACTCCCGGATGAGGATGTGCACGGGCTTGACGTCGCGGTGCAGCACCCCCACCCCATGGAGCGCATCGAAGGCCAGGGCCACCTTGCCAGCGGCCTGCACCAGCTCGCGGAACGTCGGATTCACCTCTTCGGCCCAGGTGTCCAGCGGCCGGCCGGCCACCCAGTCCATGACGAAGTAGAGATGGCCCGTCCGCGAGTGAGGCCACCGGCCGCAGGCGTGAAAACGCACGACGTTGCGGTGCACGGCCTTGACCATGAGCAACGCGACTTCGCGCTCGGCCCGTTCGTCTCCGGGACGCAGTGCCAGCTTCAGCGCGTAGAATTCGCCGGGCCGGGCCATGTCCTCCACGCGGTACACGGCGCCAAAGCCGCCCACGCCCAGCCGGTCCATCACGCGCCAGGTCCCCACCTCCGTGCCAGGCGCGAGCGCCTCCGGGTACACCTGAGAGTCCTCCGTGTGCAGGGACATCCGGCGGCTCGCCTCGGGCACAACCTAGCAGGTTCCCGCATCACCCTGGGCCAGGAACGACCTCCCCAGTGGGGCGGTCGCCGGGTCCCGCCTTCGCATCGACCCGCCAGGGAGTGCACTCCCCTCCCGTCTGGTGAAATAGGCTTCGAGGATTGCTGTCCCCCAGGCCTCCCACCCGGCTCCGGATATCGGAGAGATGATCAGCAGGTCGAGCGACTCCATGGTCTCCTACAATGTCAGCAGGCTGTTCAGTGAAATGGAGCGCGTGGTGAAGTCGGACGTCCCCGTCACGGAGGGACTCCTGCGTGTCATTGATTTCTGCGAAACCGCACGCCCTCACCAAGACTGGTCCGCGCTTCGTTCACTGGATATCGCGGGCGATCTTCAACAGCTCCAGCGGTGGCTCGAAACCGTCATGCGGTCGATGCCACCGCCAGCGCGGGTGACGGGGCTGTGGTTTGGCCTCTTCAACCCGGTCGTGCAGGGCCGCGTCACCGCGGACCTTCATCTCATCGGGGCCCCCTACCGTGCGAATGACCCCGACTGGCTTTTCGGGCAGCGCTGGGGCGAGGACACGCCCGACGCGAGCTCCGCCGTCCTGGATGCCATTCATCGTGTGGCCTACGGGCGCGAGAGCGGCCTTGGGAACGACGCCGAATACCCCTTGTGCCTCGCGTACGCCGCGCTCGCTGTCAGGCACCTCGCAACGCTCATGGGGCCCACGCTCCTGGGGGATGCCGCCCAGCGGATCCTCCATGTCGGCTTCGACTCCGGCGATTTCCTGTGCCTGGGCGCAGTCCAGAGAACGGGGCTGATCTTCTCTCAGAGCCGCGAAGTGATGACTTGATGCTCGCGGGGGCCGGGCGCCTCCCGGCACCGGATGCAAGCAGTCCAGGGATGAGTCTGCCCCCAGTCTCCACCGTCCAGGCCGGACAAGCTCACGGAAACATCACTGCCCCAGAGAGATGGGCAAGCGCGGACACGCCGACAAGCGGCAGGGCATCACGCCAGGATCTCGATTCCGACCAAGACTCCATCCTGGTCGAAGTCGAGCACCACATCAGGGCCCGTGTAGGAGCCCATGAGTTCGGTCAGCCTGAGCGACTTCGACATCTTGCAGGTTTCACCGGGATGACTTGGGAGGCGCAGATAGGCCACGTCCTGATCGTCTTTGGAGACTCGCAGCTCGAAGCGCCCGAGCTTCTTCTTGGAATCCATCTGCCCCATTACGGCCTCCACTGCAAAACGGTCTTCAGCTTCAATACACCATCCCTGAACTGATAGACGACCGCACCTCCTCGGCCAAAACCAGGAACAATGACGCGGCCCACGGCGCGGAAGCGGAACCTGTCAACGTGAATGAGACAGTGGATTCGTAAGATTCCTGAGCAGCCCGAAGTGAGTTGGCCAGCCGCGCGGGATTGTTCATCCAGACGGCGTTCGGAAGGGCTTGGGGCTTCGGCGGGCCGTGGGAGAAGCGCTCGGGGTGCTTATCCAAGCAGTCACACCACGGGCTGGCGCCTGGCGCGAGACAGGTGCTCCTGCCCTTCCTGAGCGAAGCGCTGCACCAGTTCGTCCCGGCCGCGCTTCCCGTGCTCCAGCAGGTACGCCAGCTCCGCGGGCATCAGCACCTTGACGGTGACCAGCCGCACCTCTCCGGCCGGCATGGTGAAGCGGGCTGGCAGCGTGCTCGGCGCCATGCCCAGCAGCACCCCCACCCTGCCCTCCTTCGTCAGCAGCGGCTCGGGCATGCCCTGGCCAGCGACCTCCATGGAAAGGAAGCCCACCTTCACCTTCTCGCGCACGCTCTCGTGTTCCGCCACCTCGTCCGCCACCCGTTCCAGGAGCAGCAAGGGCCAGCTTTTCTCTGCGTCCTGGAGGGGCTCGTCCGTCTCCAGAGCCAGCTCCAACCCGAAGCCCACGGACGGCTCAGCGCGGTCCACGAAGAAGTCTGACAGCCCGTCCGTCACCAGCAGAGTCCGCCCCTCGGGGCGGTGGATGACACGCCAGACCTGGCGCCGGGCGGGCCAGTTGCCACCAACGACGATGGGGATGATGACCTCGTCGTCCAGCTTCCCCAGGCTGCGCCAGAAGACTTCGCGGGCCTCGTCCGTCTCATCCCGAAGCTCCAGGAGCTTCCGGTTGCGTTCGCGCTCCTCCTGACTGATGGCGCTCGGTCCGGTGACCTCCTCGAACTTCGCCCCTGTGACGCGCGCGCGCTCCAGCGCCTCCTTGATGTCCTCGGACACGATGAGTGCGATGGTCCATCCCCAGGTCCGGAACACCTTGGCGCCGCCCACCTTCGTCGGGTCGATTCGCATGCCAGACACACCGCGGTACTTGCCAACCTTCTCCGGGCGCCCATCCTCCGGCTTCCAGTACCGCACCTCCTCCGAGGCATTGTCGTCGATGCACCGGAGGAGCCGAGTAGCGACGAGGATGCAGTACGGCTCGGACTGTCCGTCGACGTCAACCGGAAGGAGCTGCACGTCGTCAGGCGCCAGCTCCGCGAAGATGCTCGCAACCCTCTTGTGAACGATAGGAGTGTTACCAACACCCGCCAGGGAATAATCGAGAGGGCTCCCGGGATGGTCGATGGGGATCTTGAGTCGCGTTGCAATCTGGACGGGGCATCCAGCCTTGAATTGCCATGGGTCATCCGCCTCCTGGCCCTGCGAATCCGTGGGGTCTCCCAGCAGCCAGC
Source organism: Corallococcus sicarius (assembly GCF_003611735.1). GTDB lineage: Bacteria > Myxococcota > Myxococcia > Myxococcales > Myxococcaceae > Corallococcus > Corallococcus sicarius. The sequence goes on from NZ_RAWG01000051.1 coordinate 20,748, forward strand.
GCCCCTGGAGACTCATGTCATCGGAGAGTTTGAAATATCGCATCGTCATGAGTCTTCCTGTGCGTCAGTTCCGAGTGACCAGAGCATTGAGCCGGGAGCCATGTTTGGTGATCTCCCTGGCCAGGACCTGAAGTTCTCCAACGAGCGCCTCTCTGCATTGCTGGCTGCTCCGGCAGCCCTCCATTGCATCCTCCAGTCGCTCGTAGATCTCTTCATGATACTTCTGCGGGTGAGGCCCTTTATGGCCCGGAACGCGGACCTTGTTGGCCGCACTATCGAGTGACATGCCGGCCCGGTCGAAGAGCTTCTGGAACCTGGGTGACCACGGGCCGCCCAGGTTGGTGGAGTCCCACCACTTGTTGGTGGCGATGTGGTGCTCGTGGGCCGCGGTCGCCACCGGCTCGGACGCCACGGCGCGCGTGCCGCGTGCCGTCTCTGCGACAGCCTCCGGGTCCAGTGCGATGGTGATGACGCCTCCCGGTGCCACCGCCACGGAGGTGACCTGTCCCGCCGCCGCGAGCCGGAAACCGCCCTGGTTCGCGCCCACCAGAGCTGCCTGCGCGGAGCCGGGGAGCGTGGGAATCCTCGCGGCCAGCGTCTGCGCTGTGCTGCCCAGGGCGGCGGTCGCCAGCATGATGAAGACCCGCGCGGCGTTCTTTCCCATCACCTTCCCGTACTGCTCGCCCGCATCCCGTAGCTCATCGAAGGAGGTGGCCACCTGCGCCTGTGCAGCCAGCGCCTGGAAGCCCTGGATGAGACTCCACACCGTGTCCCAGCCGAGATAGGCGATGAGCCCGACCGTCAGGACGGCTGCCACGCCCTTGCTCACCGGCTCGGGGAACAACCAGAGGCCGAAGTAAAAGGCTCCCGTGGTAGCCAGCATGGCAACAACCGCGTCTCTGTCAGTCAGGTCCTTCAGGGCTTCGGCGGTCTCGTCCCAGACCGAATCCAGGGCGATCTGGAAGGCAAGGGTTCGCCTCGCCTCCTCGCCCAGCGTCAGTCCGTCCTCCAGCAGGTGCAGGCAGTCGCCCGAAGCGCCCTTTCGCTTGCACCAGCGCCCGTAGGCGCTTGCCAGTTCCGAGCCCTCATCCTGCGCCTCCTGCATCAGGAGAAGGCCTTGCTGTGGCTTTTCAACGGAGACGAGTCCCAGGCGCGCTCGAGCCTGCGAGGAGGCGCGAGGCCGTAAGGACTCTGCAAGCAACCGGAGGGCGGCTTCCCGAGGGTGCTCGGAGACCGGGACATTGCGCCCCAGCTTCTGGACGACCTCCGCGAAATCCTCGTCGTCCAACTCCACCGGCGCAGCATCCGTGGACGGCGCGTTGACGAGGAACTCGCCCCGGCCCGTGTCCAGGCGCACGGCCCTTGTGGACGTGCTGCACCCGACGAGCAGTGTCAGCAGCAACGGAGCCCACCAGCGCAGAGTCATGGCAGCCCCTGGCCCAGCCCGCGACCGCCAGGGGCGTATGCGGGCGCCTCAAGAGCCATGAAAACCAAGGCATACCAGCGAAGCAAGAACCCACCAGAACAGGCGCTCCCGCTGAGACGGAGCGGCACCGGCCCATCCTGGATGTCCTCCGGGCAGGATGGCGGGGCCTCCCCTGCGGCCCGGAAGACCCCTTTTCGAAGTTCTTGCGACGACGCGTCCGGCTCGATATAGGGGCGGGGCTTCACGGCCAGGTAGCTCACCTGGTTAGAGCGGCGGTCTCATAATCCGCAGGTAGTCGGTTCAAGTCCGACCCTGGCCACAAGCAACCCCGGAGTCACTTTCCCAAGTGATTCCGGGGTTTTTCTTTGTCCCCTGGGCGTCCAGGTCGCGGCTCCCCTCGCCTACCCCTGGACGGAGGCTGGAGCGGAGAGCCCGCGGAAGTGCTCCTCGATGTGGCCCGCGAAGCGGTCCGCGGCCTCGGGTGGAAGCTGGGAGCACAGCTGCAGGTGGAGGCTCCCGTCGAGGACGTAGCAGTAGACCGCGAGGGCGGGGATGTCCTGGAGCACCTTCACGCCCCGCAGCTTGAAGCGCCCGAGCCCTGACTCCAGCACGCCCAGGTTGACCACGAAGAGGCGGCCCGGCGTGGTGAACAGCTCCCACATCCCGGGCACCCAGAGCAGCTTCGCGACCCCCTTGAACGCGTTCGCGAGCGTGTGGAAGTGCTCCGCCTCCATCCCCGCGTAGGTCCGCTTGTCGATGTAGGCTTGGTTCTCCGCGTGGAACGAGCGCGCCAGGTCCCAGAAGCCCGTCTGGGGACCCACGTTCACCAGGAACTTCGGATAGGTGGCGTAGTACCCCATCGCGTCCGTGGGCAGGTTCAGCAGCGGCCTTGCGTCGAACGAGCCCCCCAGGATCATCCGGTGGGGCCGGGGGGCCGGGCAGAAGAGGTCCCTCGCGACGAGGCAGAGCGCCGCGGACAGGGCGCCGGTCACCGAGCTCTGCTGCCGCACCACCGCGCCGAGGACGTTCCGCGTCGCGTCGCGGTCCATCGCCAGCGAACGCGACGCGCCCGCCACGGAGATCGCCGTGCCCCGCTTCTTCTGGGCGCCGAAGGGCGCCTTGAACTTGTTCACCCGGAAGACCTCCAGGCTCGAGAGGACCTCCTGCCCGGACTTCGCGATGCCCGCATCCGGGTTCGGCTCGGTCGGCCCGAGCCCCATCCCCGGGAGCCGCGAGAACAGGTCCTCGCGCGACACCGGGAGCGGCTGGGGCTTCACGTCCACGGGCGCACCGGTGCTCAGCTGCTCATGGATTTCAAACAGATCCCTCACGAGCCGCAGGAAGGCGTGAACCTCCAGGTAGCAATGCCAGAGGATGGGAATGACCTGATGGATCTCAGGCGCTTGCTGGGTGCGGATGAACAGGATCTTCTTCTGCGCATTGTCGCGCAGGTGGTGCGCGACGAGCTGCTCCAGGGGCTCCGGCCCGGGCTCCGACAGGAAGACGAGCTCCAGGTGGCGGCCCGGCTGGTACTCCAGGAAGAACTCCCCCGTCGCCTTCTCCACGATGGCGGTGGAGAGGTAGGGATAGCGCTTCTCCAACAGCAAGGCCGCCTCGCGCATCCGCGCCGGGTCGACGGGGCCTTCCATCTCCACCACCGGGTTGATGTGCAGCAGCCCCCGGCGATTGGCCTGGTAGACCAGGGACTCGAAGCCACCGAGCGGCCGTTGCACGGTCGCGCTCCACGAGGCCACGAGCGCGTCGTTCAGGAGCGGCGGAGCCTCTCGCGCGGCGGGCCCGGCTCCCGGGGCTTCAACCGGCGCCTGCGCGATGGCGCGGGCAATCATCTCGATGGTGTTGTTCTGGACGAGGAAGTTCGGATCCAGCTTGAGCTGGAACGCGCCCTCCAACTCCCGCAGGAGCGTGAGGAACAAGATGGAGTCCAGCCCGAGGCTCCAGAGCGTCGCCGTGGTGGACACCGGCTCCTCGGTCGACACGCGGAGGTCCCCGACGATCTTCGTGACCCGCTCGATGACGGCGGTCCGAGGAAGGCCGCGTGAGTCCCCAGCACTCGTGCCAGGCACGGTCCCCCCACTGGGGAGCGCCCGCGCCTCCCGGTTCTTCAGGCGGAGCTTGTCCACCTTGAAGGTCCCCGTCATCGGCATCTCGTCGATGAACTCCACCTCCGAGGGAACCTTGTAGCCCGCCAGATGTCCCCGGCAGAAGGCGATGGCCTCGCGCGCCGACAGCGCGTGGCCCGCTCGCAGGCGGATGACGGCCTTGACCACCTCTCCCGCCGTCGGATTCGGGATGCCGTAGACGGCCACCTGCTGGACGCCCGGGTGCATGCCCAGGACGCGCTCGACCTCGCCCGGGTAGACGTTCTCCCCGTAGGTGATGAGCATGTCCTTCTTGCGGCCCGCGATGGTCAGGTAGCCGTCCGGCCGGATCGTCGCCAGGTCTCCCGTCTTGAACCACCCGTCCTGGAAGGCCTCGCGCGTCGCGGGGCCGTCGTTGAAGTAGCCGCTGAAGACCGTGAGGCCGCGGATCCACACCTCGCCCATGGACTGATTGTCCCGCGCGACGTCCGCCCCCCGCTCGTCGACGATCCGCACGTCCATCAGCTTGAAGGGCCGGCCCGACGTGGCGATCCGCTCGAACCGCTCATCCTGACTGAGCTTCCGGTGCTCCTCCGACAGGAGGGACATGGAGATCTTCCCGCAGCACTCCGTCATGCCGTAGGACATGAAGATCTCACAGCCGAAGATCTGGATGAGCCGGGCCACCGCGCCCGCGTCGAGCGCGGAGCCGCCGCAGGAGAGGATGCGCAGCCGGCTGAAGTCATGCGTCCCCAGGTCGGGGCTGTGGATGAGGAAGTGCGCCGCGGCCGCGGCGAGGTTCGTACACGTGATGCGCTCTTCCGCGAGCAGCCGCAGGAAGCGGGTCGGATCCGGATCCGAGACCATCACGTGCTGCCCGCCCAGCCACGTCAGGGCGTAGATCGCGAAGGCATCCACCACGTGATACATGGGCGAGAAGTGTCCCCAGACATCATCGCCGGTGATGCGCATCTCCTCCGCGGTAGCGATTGCGTGATGGAAGACCTGACGATGGGTGAGGAGCACGCCCTTCGGGAAGCCCGTCGTGCCACTCGTGTAATAGAGATGGAACGCGTCGAACTCGGAGCCCTGCGCTGGAACAAAGGGGGTGGCTGACGCGGTGAGGGCCTCCTCATAGCCGCGCATCGTGCCGAACGCCCCGGTGCCCTCCGGAACCTGTCCCGGCCCCACCCACAGCACACCGCCGAGCCGCAGGTCCCCGAGGGCGAGCGTCTCGGAGAGGGTCGGCGCGAAGTCCGTCGATGCGACGAGCCAGCGCATGCCCGACTGCCGGAAGATGTCGTGCAGCTCGCGGGCCGTGAGTCTGACATTGACGTTCAACACGACGGCACGAAGCCCGGCGGCGGCGAAGTGCGTTTCGACGACCTCCGCCCGGTTGCGCAGCATCACCCCGACGACGCTGCCCTGCCCCACACCCTGCTCCCGGAAGAACTGCGCGAGCCCCGCCGCCCGCGCATGCAGCTCCCCATAGGTGGACTGCCGGTCACCGTCACGGATCGCGACCCGCTCCGCGTAGCGGGCCTTCGCACGCTCGATGACGGACCACACATCTGCAGGGGGACCTTCCACGGCGGGAAGCCGCGGCACCTTCCTGGGCACGGGGACCGCTGCCGACGAGAGCGCGCCCTTGAAGAAGTACGACTTCGTCTCAGGGTCGATCCGGCATTCGATGAGCGTACCGTGCCCCTGCACCCAGGCGGCTCGCGCGGCCTGAACGCTCCGGGCCAGCGCATCAGGGGTCGACACCGACTCGAAGCGCAGCTCCGGGCGCTTGTCCTTGAATGCTTCGAGGTCGAAGTCGGAGAGCTGGGTGCAGACCTCCGGGCGGTTCGTCGCCCGCTGGATGTCACCGATCATCCCCAGGCGGCGATCCCGGAGCACGACGGTGATGAGGGCCGGTGCGCCGGGCTCCCCCATCAGGCCCTTGAGCCCGGTCATCAGGAACGCGCCATCCCCCACGAAGGCCACCACGGGCACCGATGGGTGCGCCCAGGCAGCGCCCAGCGCCGCCGGAACCGAGTACCCCATGCTGTTGAAGTCTGCGGGGCAGAGGAAGCGATCCGGCGCGGTGAGCCGCAGCGCTTCGAGGGCGTGGATGGTTCCGTTACCCGAGTCAGCGCAGAAGAGCGTCTCCGGCGGAAGCTGCTCCTGGACCGTGCGCACGAGCGCATAGGGGTCCAACGCCCTGCCCTCCTGGCTCCGGCCACGGACGTCCTCGTCCACCCACGCGTGGGCCGCCTGGAGGCGTGCGAGGACGCTGTCCGTACTGCGCGGGAAGTCCGCGCGGTAATGCCTGTCGAGGTGCTTCAGCAAGGCATGGAGGAAGGCCCTGGCATCCGCGGTGATGCCCATCGCGGCGGTCGCCTTGTTCGGCACCGTCGGGTCGATGTCCACGTGGAAGCAGTACGCAGGGAAGCGCGCCCGATAGTGCGCGCTCCCAAGCTCGCTGAGCCGCGCCCCGATGATCAGCGCGCCATCACAGTCCTCCGCGATGGCCTTCATCGGCGGGGGCGACAGGGGGCCGAAGCCGCCCCACAGCCACAGCGGATCCGTCTCGGGGAACACGCCCTTGCCCGACAGCGTCGATGCGACGACGGCTCCCGTCCGGTGCGCCAGCGCCACGAGCTCGGCGGAGCCCTCACGCGCGCCGCGCCCCACGAAGATGACGGGCTGTTTCGCGCGAACGAACATCTGGGCTACGGCGTCCAGTTCGGCCTCCGTGGGAGTGCTGGCGGCGGGCACCTGCTCCCGCACGCGGGAGGGCATGACACCCGGCGCGGACGCGGCGAGGTCCGCCGGGCAGACCAGGCAGACGGGGCCCGGCGCGGAGCTTAGGCTGAGCTGGACCGCCTCCTGGATGGCACCGGCCATGTCCTCGACCGAGGCGACGACGGTCGCTGACTTCGACAGGTGCTTCAGGGTGCCCAGCCAGGGCCCGGGCCGCGTGGACGTGACGATCAACACCACGAGGGGGACCTGGTCGAGGTGCGCCTCGCCCACTCCGGACAGGACCGAGGAGAGCGCCCACTCCTGGGGGAGGATGAGGGCGGCGGGTCGCTTCGAGGAGCGCGCCGCTCCGTCCGCGACGAACCCCAGGTCCTGGTCATGGCGCACCGTCCTGACCGGCACGCCGTCCGAGGAGAGTGCTTCCGCCACGGCCTGCAGCCGGCCATCCCCGGCGATGAACACCGCGCCGAGGTCGCTGTCCCGAAGGCCCTGCTGGAAGGCCGCGAGCCAGGGCGCACCGAGCGCCACGGGCTCGGGAGCGGCCACCCGCGCCTCCGCCCGTTCAATCTCGCAGAGGACCACCTGCGGCGTGCGCAGGGCCTCCACGAGCTCGCGGGCCAGGGCGGCCTCCCCCGTCGAGCGGATCCGCCGCACACGGGTGAGGCCCGCGATGAGTTCGATGCTGGCGGCCTCGGAAGGATCCCGCTCCACGAGGATCACGAGCGGCAGGCGCCGCTCCGTGGCCAGGGCGAGCTCTGGCGCGAACGCCAGGAGCGAATCGGCATCCGTGACGGCGACGGCGAGCTTCTGCGAGAACGCGGCGCCCAGCGCCAGCGCCACCGCGCCCCGGCGGGAGGGCACCCGCTGGTGGTCCAGGTCGCTGACGACGTGGAGCCCCACGCGGCCCACGGCGACGGCGCACGTCTCCAGGGCGCTGAGCAGGGCTGGAGGGAGCTCCGCGTTCCGCCACGCGGAGGGTCCTCCGAAGGACCTGGGCGGCTGCGCACGTTCGCGGAAGGTCGACGTGCGCCGGAGCAGGTGCATGGGCACTTCGAGCGCGCAGGGGCCGGGCACGTCGCCGTGCGCGGCCTCCATGAGGCGCGCCACGACGTCGTGCACATCGTCGTCCTCCGTCAGGCGATGTGTGGCTTTGCAGAGGGGCGCGAGGACTCCCAGGTTGTCGACGTCATGCAGCTGGTGTGAGCGGCCCTCGTCCCGTGCGCAGCCCGTCGTGAGGATGAAGAGCGGCGTCCGGGTGCGGAACGCGAACTCGATGCCAGGAAGCGCGTGCGTGATGCCGGGCCCGCCAATGACGTTGATACAGCCCGGCTGGCCGCTGCCCTGGTATTGCCCGGCGGCGAGGTACGCCGCGCTCGCCTCGTTGGCGATGAGCACCGGCTCCACCACACCGCGACCGAACATCTCATACAGGCGCAGGTTCTGGACCCCAGGGATCCCGAAGCAGCGAGGGACCCCGGCGGCACGGAGCGCCAGGCCGAGGAGCTGGCTGGTGTCGTAGGTCTCATCGGGCCGGGGCTGCTCCAACAACTCACTCTGCATCCGCATGCTTCGCCTCACATCTGTCGCGCTCCCAGCCAGGCCGGGAGCCATGCCCCGTGGACCTTCAGGGGACCTCTTGCAACACGAACCCCCGGAAGACTCCGACAGGCCGCCCCTGCCCGTCCCAGGAGACAACATGCAATGCCATCCGGCCGCCCTGGACCGCCTTCAGCCGGGCGAAGACCTGCACCTGCCCCTCGGGGATGGCGTACAGCTCCGCGGCCTCCAGCTCCAGGGGGAGCAGGGTCCGCGCGCTCGACAACACGCCCAGGGAGAACCCGACGTGAAGGATGGCGTTGAGCAACGTGGAGGGCCAGCCCGGAGCGGCTGCGTCTTCCCGCCATCCGCGCCCGGGACCGCCGGGAGGGGCGACGAGAGCGAGCAGCTGATCCGGTGAAGGGCGCTGATAGCGCAGCCCCGCGAGGAAGGCCGGACCGTGCCGGATCTCCCTGGGGAGGGCATAGAGCTCCGCGTAGTCGGCGGCACCCGAGAAGTCGATCCGCTGGAACCGCGCGGCGCGCTCCTCTGGCGCCCCGAGCAGCACCCTGCCGTGGCCATGGGTCCGGAGGATGTGCGGCGATCCCACCCTGGGCGGGGCCATGCGGGAGGAGATCACCACCGGGATGCCGGCGGGCTCCGTCTCCTCCGGCCCTGCCGTGACCGCGAGTTGGAGGGCCCGGTCGCCCCTGAAGCGTGCCGCCTGGACGAAGCGCACGTCGCGCACGCCCACCACGTCCAGATGCGGCCTCATCCGATGGGCGGCCTGGGTCATGAGGCCGACGAGGTACGCGGCGGGAAACACCGGCAGCCCCTCGACGACGTGGTCCAACAGGTACGGGTCGGTCCGCGTGTCCATGGAGCGCTCGAAGCGCAAGGTGTCCTGCTCCTCGACGACGTCCCCCAGCCGCGGCTCAAAGGCATTCATGTGGCGCTCGCCTCCGGGACATGGAGCACCGCCAACGCATGGCCCCGCCCCAGGGCCAGCAGCCCCGTCACCGGGCCCTGCTCCGGACGGTTCGGGTGCAAGGTGATCCGCCGCGCGTACGCCCCCGGCGCATCCGTGATGCATGGGATGACAGCGGGCACCCCGCCCTCCTCCGTCCATCCCGAGAAGCCCACCTGCTGGAGTGAGTCCCGGAGGCCGTGCCCCGTGAGCTTCACCAGCGCTTCCTTGAGGCACCAGCCCAGGCTCCACAGCTCCTCCGGCTCCCGCCCATGGAGCCGCTGCCAGTGCAGGAGCCAGTCCTGTTCAGCGGCGGTGAAGACCTCCTCCTGGAAGCCGGGCCCTCGCGGTCGCACCCCCTCCAGGTCGACGCCCACGCGTCCTTCGCGTGTGGTGACGGCCGCCGCCAGCTCCTGCGAGTGGGTGATGGAGAGATCACAGCCGGGGGTCCCGGGCGGCAGCTGCACCACCGGGCGTCCCTGCTCCGGGCCCGCCATCACCTGGGTGATGCCCAGGTCCAGGGCCGTCAGCCTGCTTCCTTGCGCACGGAGCTGGTGGAGCAGCGCGGACTTCGCGGCCACCCTCCCGGCGAGGTGCGCCACCCTGCGCGCGGGAACCCGGTGCATCCCGCTCACGGCAAGCTCCGCCTGGGTCAGCACCGCCGCTAGCGGTCCCCCGGGATGGGACTCCCACGCCAGACGCACGGGCGCCAGCGGCACCACCGCGACGGTGAGAGCCTGACCTCCAGGCACGCTCACGGTGACCGGTTCGACGTGGAGCCCCTCAGCCATGGCCCTGGGAGAGCAGCCGCTTCAGCGCCGGGCCAATGCGCCGGTGGAGCGAGAACCGGAGCCCCTCGAACTCCGCGTACACGCGCCTTGTCTCCCAATCGAACGCCACCACGCGGACGCTGGCGCTCTCCTCGGTGCCTCCCAGATAGGTGCACATCGCGCAGATCTCCCTGCCGTAGGGCATGGGCCCATGAAGCCGGAGGTCGTCGGCCCCCGCTGGCAGCGCGATCCGCTCCCGGTGGTAGTAGGTGAGGATGCCGCCCGCGTGGTGGAGGGAGTCCACCGCCAGGGGCGCCGTCCGCAGCTCCGGCGTCTGGGTGAAGGCGAAGAACTCCCCCGCACGCTCCTGGGTGATCCACGCGGCCATCCGCTCCCCGTCGAGGAACCGCAGGTGCCGGAACCCCTGCATGAGCGGGCCCAGGAACACGTCCTCCGTCGGGTTGTAGCCCTTGCGCGCATCGCTCCGCTCCGAGGCGCTGAACAGCGCCGCCGTCGCCGCGTCCACCGTGGGAGGCGTGGGCGGCTGCGCGCCGAGCAGGACGGTGGCGGACGACACCTTGCGGCGGATGGGTGCCACGTCCGCGCGCGGCCGCAGCTCCATGTCCACCTCGACCGTGACGGGGAGCACCCCGGAGGCCTCCCTGCCAGCGCGGGCCGTGACCACGAGGCGCGTCGAACGCCCGGGCCAGACCTTGGCGGCGTGGTGGAAGTGGATCTGCCGCAATCCCAGCACGTGCATCCCTGGCTTCAGCAGCAGGCTGGCCTCCGCCATCATCTCCATGCCGAAGGAGCCGGGCAGCACTGAAACTCCCTCCACCTGGTGCTCGCGCAGATAGGGGTCGCTGTCGAGGTGCAGGTTGCGCAGGGCCACCAGCGAGTCCGCGGTCCTGTCGAGCACCTCCTCGATCATCGGATGGGCCTCCCGCCCACGGGGCGCCGCCGCCTGCTGGAGCCGGGGGCCCTGATATTCCTCCACGATGAGGTGGTAGTTCGTCCCGCCCATCCCAAAGGCACTCATGCCCGCCCTGCGGGGAGCTCCATCAGCAGGGGCGGGCCAGGGGCGGGGCTCGGTGTTCACCACGACCGGGATCTCCGCCCACCGGATGTCGGGGTTGGGCCGCTCGCAGTGGATCTGCGGTGGGAGGACCTGGTGCTCCAGGCTCTTGAGGACCTTGATGAGGTTGATGACCCCCGCCGCGGAGTGGAGATGGCCAATCATCGACTTGACCGAACCGATGGCGACCGACCCCGGCGGCTGTCCCGCGAGGACCTGTGTATAGGTGGAGACCTCCGCCAGGTCGCCCACCGGCGTCGCCGTCCCGTGACACTCGATGTATTGGATTGAGGCCGCGGGGATCGCGGCCTGCTCCAGGGCCTGCTGGACCGCCAGCTTCTGGCCCACCGGGTTGGGGGCCAGCAGGGACTTGCCCTTGCCATCACTGGACGCGCCCAGGCCCTTGATGATCGCGAAGATGCGATCGCCGTCCCGCTCCGCGTCCTTCAGCCGCTTGAGGACGACGACCCCCGCGCCCTCGCCGGGGATGAAGCCGGAGGCGTCCGCGTCAAAGGGACGGCTCCCCTTCCCGCTCAGCCCCTGGAAGGTGCAGTTCACCGTGTACAGCTCCGCCGTCATGTCCGCGAAGGCGCCGCCCGCCAGCACCGCGTCCGTCTCCCCCATCTGGAGGCTCGCCACCCCGGCCCCGATGGCGGCCATGGACGAGGCACACGTGCTCTCGAACGTCCCGGTGGCGCCCTTGAGCCCGTAGCGGTGGGAAATCAGCGCGGCCTCGGTGCTGCCCGAGGAGCCCGCCAGCGAGAACGGTGACAGGGGCGCGATGCCTTCCTTGAACCGCCGCTCGGCCTCCCCCGCGATGAGGCCGGCCAGGTCCCCGGTGAGCCCGCAGGCGAGGAGCGTCTTGCGAAGGCCCGCATCCATCTCCGCGTAGCCGACCCGCACCTCCACCTCGCGCTCGCGCATGCGCCAGGGCATGTCCGCCATGAAGACCGCGGTCCGCTCCGCGGCGGTCGGTGAGACCTTCTCCGTCCGCATCGCCTCGGCGGCGGCCGTCAACCCATACAGGTGGGTCCTGTCCAGCTGGGGGACCAGGGACGACGCGAGGCGGGAGGCATCTGGATCAAAGGCAAACCCCTGCACGAAGCCGCCCAGCGGGCAGTAGATCTTCCCCACCCCCCGGTTGGGGTCGTAGTAGCGCTCCAGCGCGAAGCGATCCGCTGGCACCCGAACCACCTGATCCTTCTTCGCCATGACGTTCTCGAAGAAGGTGTCACTGTCATTGGCGCCCGGGGTCAACGAACCGAACGCGACGATGGCCACGGGCTCACGCGCGGTGCGAGGCGCCACCTCCGCGGCCAGCCGCGCGTGGAACTCCGGGACGTACTCCTCCAGGGTCAGGTGATAGGCCAGCCCTCCGAGGGCCAGCGCGTTGATGCTCGCCCGGCGCGGCACGCCCCCCGCAGGCGCGTCCCAGGGGGCGGGCTTCGAGCGCACCTGCAGGGGGCTGCCGTCCGCGCGCAGCTCGGGACGCAGCTGGCGCACCTGCCGCTGCGCCGGAAGCTCCCTGTGCCGCAGGGCCATCAAGGTCCGGATGAGGCCGGGCATGGCCGCCGCCGAGTGGAGCTCGCCGGACAGCTCCTTGGCCGAACCCGCCGTCACGCTCCCCGGAGCCGAGCCCTTGAACACCTCGCCCATGGCCGCGAGCTCTGCTGCCTCCAGGAAGTCCACGCCGTTGGCGTGACACTCGAGGAACTGCACGGATTCGGGGCCGTAGCCCGCCTGCGCATAGGCGCGGCGCGCGGCCAGCACCTGGGCCTGTCCGGGTGGGTTGAGCAGCGCCCCCGGGCTGCCCTGGTTCGCCCCGCTGATTCCACGAATGACACCGTGGATCGAGTCCCCGGCCTGGATGGCCTCGTCCAGCCGCCGCAAGGCGAAGAAGCCGACGCCCTCTCCCAGGAGCGTCCCGCTGGCCTTCGCATCGAACGGCCGGGGCAGCTCTTCGCGGGTCAGCAGGCCCATCCGGTCAAACGAGACAAAGCTCGCGGGCGACAGATACGGGCTGGTGGCCCCCACGAGCGCGACGTCGTAGTGGCCCAGCGCGAGGCCGCGGGTGGCATGTTCGAGCGCCGCCAGCAACGAAGCGCTGGCGGAGTTCACCACATAGTGGGGCCCCTTCAGGTCGAACAGGGCACACGCCCGGCCCAATGCCAGACTCATCCCCGCGACCGTGCCCCGGGTGACCTCGCGGTGGCTGATGCCTCTCAGCGTGCGATCCGCCTCCGCGAGGAGCCGCTGGCGCTCCTGCGCCGGAAGGCCCGAGGTCTCCAGCGCCTGCTCCACCGCATCCATCAACTGCGGCATGTAGCGGAGGTATGGGTGGGCGATCCGGAGGTCCAGCCCGATCTCCGCCCCGCCCATGATGACGGCGGTCCGCTCCCGGTTGAAGGGACGCTGATGCAGCCGCGCGTCCTCGATGGCCCGGCGGATCGCCTCCACCGTGTAGAACTCGCTGCGGGGCAGCTCGTCGAGCATCTTCGGCCCCATCTTGTATTCCTGCCACGGCACCTCCAGCGGCTGGAAGAAGGAGCCCCGCCAGACGGAGCCCTTGTCCGACTCCGCCGGGTTGGTGCTGTGGAACTGCTGCCAGGCGAAGCGGCTGGCCGGGACGTCGGTGAAGCCATGGGGGCCAGTGGCAAGCTGCTGCCAGAGCTGCTCCGGCGACTGCGCGCCCCCCATCAGACACGAGGCTCCGATGATGGCGATGGGCATTGCCGCCCGACGGGGTGACTCAGCGCGGGATGTCATTCCACGTACTCTTCCAGGACCGCGTGGTAGTTGATTCCGCCAAGCCCATACGAGTTGACGGCGGCGCGGCGGGGCCCGCTCCGGGCATCCCAACCTCGCGGCGCGGGCAGGAAGGCCAGCCGGCCCTCCCAGGGGATGTGTGGGTTCAGCGGGGCCTCCACGAGGCCCGGCGGGAGGATCCGGTGCCGCAAGGCGAGCACCGTCCGGATGAGGCCCGCCGTGCCGGAGGCGACATACGAATGCCCGATGATGGGCTTCAACACACCGACGGCGGCGGGGTCGTCCTTGCGGCCATAGACCTTGAGCAGGGCTCCTGCCTCCGGGATGTCCCCCTCTGGCATCCCGGCCCCATGCGCCTCGATGTACTGCACGCTCGCGGGCGCGACGCCTCCGTCCTCCAGCGCCCGACGGATGGCCAGCGCCTGCCCCTGCTCCTGGCTGGCGAAGAGGGACCTGCTGAACCCATCCGAGGCGCCGCCGACGCCTTGAATCAAAGCGAGGATGCGGTCGCCGTCGCGCTTCGCATCCGACAGGCGCTTCAACACGACGAGGCCGCATCCCTCCCCGTGCACGAACCCATCCGCGTCCCGGGTGAACGGCTGGGGTCTGCCCGTCGGGGAGATGACTCCGGCGTAACACATGCTCACGCAGAACGGCACGGTGATCTGGGACCACACCCCGCCCGTCACCGCGACGTCCCAGCGGCCGTCACGCAGGCCCTGGATGCTCAATGACACGGCGTTGAGCGACGACGCGCAGGCGGACTCCACGGTGAAGGCCGGGCCGCGTGCATCCAGCGCCCGCGCCAGCCGCGTGGCGGGAGCGCTGGTGAGGATGCCCGGCAGCGTTTCGGAGGAGCTGGGCAGCCCCTTGCCCTGGAAGCGCTCGCGCGCCTCTTCAATGAAGCGCTCCACCTGCTCCGAGGCGACCCCCGCGCCCAGGAGCGCCGGGCGGTAGATGTTCGCGAACTCCGGATAGGCCAGCCGCGCCTCCACCTCCGTCTCCCGGTGGTTGCCGGGGGACACCGCCATGATCACCGCCGTGCGCTCCGACGGGAGGGCTCGCGACGGGCCATACCCCGCGTCACGCACCGCCTCCCTCGCGACCTCCAGGCACCACGGATGCGTGTGATCCATCCGCGCGACCGTCGTGGGCGGCAGACCGAACTCCCGGGAGGCGAAGGGCCTGTCCCGCACCAACGCGGCCCTCGGCGCATAGACCCGGAAGAAGGCCTCCCGGTTGCGCGACACCGCTTTGCCGGACGGACGATAGAGCGACACGGGCCAGCGCGTTTCAGGCAGGTCCCCAATCGCGCTTCGCCCCTGGAGCGCGCGCTGCCAGAGGCTCTCCGGGTCATCCGCGCCGGCGTACCGGCAGGCCATCCCCACGATGGCGATGGGCTCCGGCGCCATCCGGGGTGGGCGGGCGGACACCGGGACCGCCGGCCGTGAAGCCTCGGGCGCGTAGGCCTCCAGCACCGCGTGGTAGGCAATGCCTCCGAAGCCCGCGGCATGGATGGCCGCGAGCCGGGGCCCCTGTTCGGGCCAGGCCCGGGCCTCGTTGATCCGGAACGGCGTGCCGTCCAGCGCGAGCCCCGGGTGCCGCGTCCGGAACGAGCGCTGCGGCAGCAGCTCCCGGGTGCGCAGCGAGTGGATGACCTTGAGCATCGCCGCGAAGCTCGACGCGGCCTGGAGGTCTCCGACGGATTCAGCGACGGCGCCCAGGGACACCTGGCGCGCGTCCCGGTAGGCGCCGCCCAGGCCCTCGATGAGGTGCGCGTCCCAGCCCGTCACGCCTGTCGCGCCTGTCTCCAGGTAGGCGACCGCGTCCGGGCCCACGCCGGCCCGCTGGAGCGCCTCGGATGCCGCCCGCTGGTGCACCGGCGCGTGCGTCGCCGTCATGACGGGACCGCTGCCCTGGTTGACGCCAGCGACGCCGCGCAGGACGGCGTGGATGGTGTCCCCATCCCGCTCGGCGTCCTCCAGCCGCTTGATGAGCAGCATCACCGCGCCCTCGCCCAGGGCCGTCCCATCCGCGCGGGCATCCAGCGGGAAGACGCCTCGCGTGGAGAGCCGCCGCAGCTTGCTGTGCAACACCTGCTCCATCAGGGAGAGCGCGGGGCTCGCGGCGCCCACGAGGGCCATGTCCCACTCACCGCTCAGGAGGCCCTGCACGCCGGTCTCCAGGGCCGCCAGCCCCGAAGCCGCGTGGGCATCCACGCAGAAGTGCGGCCCCTGGAGGCCGAAGAAGCCGCAGATGCGACCGAGCACCGGGCTGACGAAGCCCCAGAAGGCCCAGTCATCCGACTGGTCGATGTAGTGCTTGATGAACTCCTGCTGCACGGTGTCCAGGATCCGCGCGGCCTGGGCGGCGGGGAGCTGCTTCAACGCGGCGGACTGGCGTGCGGCGTCGAGCAGCTCCGGCAGGCGCCACTTGAAGTTGAAGCACTGGTTGCTCTTGCGGCCCATCCCCGAGGAGCCGGCGATCACCGCGACCCGCTCACGAGGAAAGGCCCGCTCCGGCGTGTACCCGGCCCCCGTCATGGCTTGATACGCCGCTTCGAGCAGCATCAGCTCCATGGTGTGCAGCAGGCGGGTCTCGATGGGAGGCAGCCGGAATCGCTTCCAGTCGAGCCGCAGCTCGCCGACGGGCGCGCCCAGCATGGAGTAGGTGCGATCCACCGCCTCTCGATCCTCGCTGCCGTACCGGCTCCAATCCCAGCGAGGCTCCTTCAGCTCCCGGACGGAGACATGGCCGGACTGGAGGTTGCGACAGAACGTCGGGACATCGTGCGCATCCGGAAGGATGCAGCCCATCCCGATGATGGCGACCGGCCCCTGACGGACGCTACCCATGGGCCACGCTCCTGCGCGCGCCGAGGAACCCGGACGGATCCAACGCGCTCACGAGGGCTGTCTGCTGTTGCGGCGTATAGGCATCCACGCTGATTGAGCAGTAATCGCTGGCATCCAGGCAGATGACACCCGCGTCGTTCCACACGGTGAAGTCGTAATAGAGCAGCTCCCCCGCTTCCCGGTTGAGCACCGCTCGGCACCAGAGCCGTTCGCCCGGCTTCGGGTCGCATCCCAGGGACAGGCGACCGACACCCCGGGGGACCGGGGCCCGCAGGTTGTGGAGGATCCCCAGGGTGCCAACCAATTGAAAACACCCATCCAGGAAGAACGGATCCATCCAGAACCGTGCCTGGGGAATGGAGGCGAAGGACCCGGTGGGCTCCGGCATTCGCAGACATCCCACGGCCTCCCGGGGGCTCAGGTAGCTGACCCAGTCCACCCGGTGGAAGGCCTCCCCGACGTGGAAGTACGCGTCCTGGACGTAGGAGCGGCTGAAGGGCAACTCGCCGTCGGGGCCCCGCGTGTCTCCCCATCCCGGCGCCACGCTCCGCTCGGAGCGCGAGCCCAGGCGGACGGACGCCCGGTAGTGCAACACCTCCGGACGCAACACGGGGCCTCGGGGGTGATGGAGGTCCGCGTACGCGGAGACCTCCCACAGGTCGCCCTTCGGCACGCAGCGCACCTGGGCCCGGGTCGGCCGGTCCGGCCGCACGCGGATGAACTTCTCCAGCGAGACCTCGCGCAGCTCGGCCACCTCCCCGCCGCCCTCCAGCGCCGCCACCTCCGCGAGCCACTCGATGGCCGCGGCGCCGGGGAGCACGGGGGTGCCGTTCACCAGGTGCTCCCGCAGATAGACATCCTCCTCGAGGAGGAACGTCCGCTCCCGGCCGCCCTCTGGCCGCGCCGTTCCCAGCATGGGGAACTGGCCGCGAGGCGGAAGCGGAGCCTGGGAGGCGCGCCCCACCTCCGGGATCCGATCCTGGAACAACGGCCCCAGGGCCAGCCTGCGCCTGCGCTCCAGGGCGGCCGGCACCCCGCCCGCCGCGAAGTCCAGCGTCAGCGTCGCGGGCTCGTAGGCCATGCTGAGCACGTTGTCCGCGCGGCAGATGGTCTTCATGGAGGGGGGCGCCCCGGCGCCAGGCTCACCGCAGTCCCGCAGGAACTCCACCGCGGCATCCAGGCCGATGCAGCCCCGCCGCTCCCCGACGAGCTGCTCCAACCGGCGATAGCGCAGGAGCGAGTCGTCCTGCATCTCCTGGAGCATCTCCAGCGCGACCGCCTCATGCCCCTTCGCCTGCTTGTACGCGACCGTGAGGTGGTTGGTGGAGACGACGAAGTCCCTGCCCGGCCCCGTGGCGTATTGGCCGGAGTGGGGACCGACCTGCTCCCAGACCCGCGCCGTCCCAGCGCGGTGGGCCAGCATCAGGTTCCAGCTTCCACCGCGTTCAAGTCCGTCGAGGAGGTCGCTTGCGTCCTCCAGCGTCCGCGCGCGGGAGAGCAGCTCGCGGTTCTGGAAGGTGAGCGGGTGGAACAACCGCCGGTCCATGGGGGCCACCGGGACGTTGATGCCCAGGCTCAACCCCTCCGCGTTCATTCCGGCGCAGACGCCCAGCGCCCCGGGCCAGAAGGTGATCGAGACATAGGGGATGCGTCCCGTCACCCGGTAGACGATGCAACACGGCTGCATGAGGTTCGTCAGGGACGGGTACGGGATGTCCAGGTTGTGCCCATGGATGACCTGTCCCTGCGCGGTCGCCCGTCCCACGGCGGCGAACTGCGAGCAGCCGATGGGCGCACCCGACACCATGTCCAGGAGGAGCGCATGGTAGAGGAGCGCCTGCCGGGCAAGGCCGGTGGCGTCGGCGATGCCCCGGAGCTCCTCGTGGACGTCGGGTGGCAACAGGGCGCTCCAGCCCGCCATGCGCTGCCGCACGTCCTCGTCCTTCAGCCCCACCTTCGTCAACAGGGGCTGGATGGCGGGAGCGCCCAGCGCCACGGCCCGTGCAAGCTCCTGTCGCATGAGGGAGCCATACTGCCGGCCCACCTCATACGGACTGCCTGACAGGACCAGCAGTGGCAGCGACGCGGGTGACTCAGATGGCATAGCGGGTTCCACCGGCCTGGCGGGCGGTCACCGCGAGGGTCTCCTTCTCGTGGCGCGGCCACCCCCGGGAAGCGAAGGTGTTGTCATCCGCGATGACGACCTCCCCTGCCTGGCCTCCGTGGAGCAGCTCGCCCACGAACCAGTAGGCGCCCTCGGCCAGGTCGATGACGCAGACCCCCGCCTGTCCCAGCCGCTCCAGGTAGTCCTTGTTGTTCTCCACGATGCCGGCGCCCACCCACACGGGCCAGTCAATCGTCACGCTGCGCACCCCGGGCCGCAGGGCGCCGTACACCAGCCCGGCCTTGGCCACGAGAGCATTGGCCGCGGAGTAGTCCGTCTGCCCCTGGTTGCCATAGCGGCCACTGCCGGAGCCGAAGTTGATGAAGAATTGGAGGTCGTCCTTCCAGGTCTCCCGGACCAGCAATTGCCAGAGGTGCGCCTTGGAGGCCAGCGTGCGGACCACCACCTCCGGCGACTTCATGGGCAGGCTCTTGGATTCTTCAATCGTCGCGCCATGCACGATGCCGTCGATCCGGCCGTACTGCCGGCGGATGCCCGCCAGCAGGCCCCGGACGGCGTCCGGCTCCGTCATGTCACAGACGTGGTAGTCCAGGCGGATCCCCTGAGCCTTGCAGTCCTCCAGGTTCCGGTGCAGCTCCCGACGGCGCGCGATGTCCGAGTCAAAGGCTCGCATGCCCTGCACCGGCGTGGACCCGGGGTGCGCGGCCATGTATCGCTTGACGAAGCTCATCCGGTAGCCCGGCAGGTCCGCCTCGGAGACCTTCAACCACTCCTCGCTCCCCGTCGGGGGCACCGTGCGGCCGGTGATGATGACGCGCGCGCCCGTCACCTGGGCGAGGAGCTTGGCGCAATGATAGACAACCCCGCGCCCGCCTCCCGAGACGAGCACCACGGAGCCGGGCTTGAGGGACGCCGCGGCCGTGTCGGTCGCGAGCGGCGTCTCGATGTCCCGGAAGACATACCTCCGCCCGTTGCTGTAGCCGGTCTCGACATCCACGTCGTCGCCGACCAGTTCCGTCCAGAGCTGTTCGACCCAGGCGGACGTGTCCCGGGTGTCCAGGTCCACGACCTTGCACCGCGCGTCCGGCAGCTCCCGCTTCAGGCACTTGACGAAGCCTCCGGCGGCGCCGGCCAGCGGGACCTGGTGATGGGTCCTGGAGTGGCCGAAGAGGCCGGCTCCCGCGGTCGCCACCAGATACCAACCGCCTCCGGCCACGGTGCCGATCCGGTCGTACACGGCCAGGGCGCTGTAATAGAGCCCCAACGTGAAGGCATTGACGGTGTCGGTCCACGCGTCGGGCTCCAGCTCCGCGAGCCCGGGCGTGGGAGCCGTGGTGTGCAGCAGGAGGAGCCCATCCAGCGGCTGGGTCGCCTGGAGCTCACGCAGCCGCTTGCCGGCGGCCTCAGGATGCTTCCAGTCCAGCGTCACCGCGCCGTGGGACACCGGGCCCGACGGGAGGATGACCACGCGGGCTCCGGCCGACTCCAGCCGCTGCGCCAGCGCCTTGTACGCACCATGGGCATCGGGGGTGATGCCGAACGTCTTTCCACGCAGCCGGGCGATGTGCTCGCTCCGCGGCTGCGAGGGGTGCTCCACGGGGTGGACCTCATACCGCTTCGCGGCGAACCGGGCGGGAGGCGTGAGCGGCTTGCCGGGAGCCTCCAGCCTGCCTTGCAGGTGCGTGGCCAGCCGTCGCAGTGACTCCGCGTCCCCGGTGGCCTCGCAGTGGGCGACGAACCGGCGGACGTCCTCCAGGTCCAGCGCTCCCTGCGGGAGCGGCGATTGCGCCAGGGGCTCGGGCTTCGCCGGGGTGACGGTGCTGCCCGGCTGGAGCCAGGTGAAGAGGTAGGCGGCCAGCTTGCGCAGGGTGTTGTATTCGCGCACGCGGAAGCCCTCATCCTTGGGCACTCCGAACGCGGCCCGGGCCAGGGCGAAGGCTTCAATCTGGGTGATGGTGTCGATGCCCAGATCCACTTCGAGGTCGAAGTCGGGTCCCAGGACCTCGATGTTGTAGCCCGTCTTCTCCTGGAAGGCGCTGGCGAGGAACGTCAGGATCTTCTCGACGTCCACGGCCGCGGAGGGCACAGGCGCCGTGGCCGCAGCCGCGGGCACGGGGGCGGCCGGCACGGCCTGCTTCACCAGGTACGCCACCATCTTGCGCAGGGTGTTGTAGTCGCGGAGCCGGAAGCCCTCGTCCTTCGCCACGCCCAGCGTCGTGCGCGCCAGGGCGAACGCCTCCACCTGTTTCACCGTGTCGATGCCCAGGTCGGCTTCCAGGTCCAGGTCCAGCTCGAGCATGTCCTGGGGGTAGCCGGTCCGCTCCACCAGGGCGTTCACCAGCAGCTTCGTGACGGCCTCCGCGTCCAGGGACGGCGGGGCGGCGCTGACGGCGGCGGGCGCGGCGCCGGAGGCCCTGCTGGCCAGGTACCCGGCCATCTTGCGAAGCGTGTTGTGGTAGCGGACGCGGAAGTTCTCGTCCCGCTCGACGCCGAGACTCGCGCGCACCACCGCGAACACTTCAATCTGGGTGATGGTGTCGATGCCGAGATCGACCTCCAGGTCCAGGTCGGGCTGGAGCATGTCCAGCGTGTAGCCCGTCTTCTCCGCCATCGCGGCGCGGAGGATCTCCAGCGTGCGCTCGGCGGAGGCCTCCGGTGGAGCCACCGGCACCGCCACGGCGACGGGCGCCGCGGCGCTCGGGGCCTTCCGCACCAGGTAGTCCGCGAGCTTGCGGAGCGTGTTGAAGTCCCGCAGGCGGAAGCCCTCGTCCTTCTCCACGTTCAGGCTGACGCGGACCTGGGCAAAGGCCTCCACCTGCTTGACGGTGTCGATGCCGAGATCCGCCTCCAGATCCAGGTCGGGCTCCAGCATGTCCGCCGGATAGCCCGTGCGCTCCACCAGGGCTTCCGTGAGGAGCTTCATCACGTCATCGGGACGGCTCGATCCGACCGGCGCGACCTGAGCGACCGGCGCGACCTGTGGCTTCGCGGCGTCCAGGCGCGCGAGCGCACGGGTCGTCTCCGTCAGGAGGGTCTCCAGCGGGGGGCGGTCATTGCGCGCCGCGCAGTCATCCACGAAGGCGAGGACCTGGGCGAGCGTCACCTCCCGGCGGAGGTTCTTCAGCAGGCCCTGCGAGATGGAGGTGAGGGTCGTGTGTTGTTCGGGAGGG
>NZ_RAWG01000521.1 GCF_003611735.1 Corallococcus sicarius
AGCGCGAATGGCTCCAGGGTGAGGCCCTGGAAGCACAGATGGGCTACTGGAAGCAGCAGCTCACGGGAGCACCGGCCGCGCTGGAGCTGCCCACCGACCGGCCGCGCCCGCCCGTGCAGTCGCACCGGGGCGCCACGGTCGGCGTGCAGATTCCCGCGCAGGTTTCGGATGCCCTCACGGCCCTGGCGAAGCAGGAGGGCACCACGCCCTTCATGGCCTTGCTGGCCGCCTTCCAGGTGCTCCTGTCTCGCTACACCGCCCAGGATGACATCAGCGTGGGGTCCCCCATCGCGGGACGCACCCAGGCGGAGACGGAGGGCCTCATCGGCTTCTTCGTCAACACGCTCGTGTTCCGCTCCCGATTGAACCCACGGAACACGTTCCGCGAGTTGCTGGCCCAGGTGCGAGGCACCACGCTCGCGGCCTACGAGCACCAGCACCTGCCCTTCGAGAAGCTCGTCGAAGCCCTGCAGCCCACGCGCGACTTGAGCCGCGGGCCGCTCTTCCAGGCGATGTTCATCCTGCAGAACACGCCCACCGAAGCGCTGAGCGTGCCGGGCCTGTCCTTCCAGCCGCTGCCGCTGGAAGCGCACTTCGCCAAGTTCGACCTCACCCTGGCGCTGAGGGAGTCCCCCGCGGGTCTGGTCGGCGTTTTCGAGTACGCCACGGACCTCTTCGAGGCCTCGACCCTCGAGCGAATGGCCGGCCACCTGGGCGTGTTGTTGGAGGCCATCGCCACGAAGCCGGACACCCGCCTCGCGGACCTGCCGCTGCTCACCGACGCGGAACGCCAGCAACTCCTCGTCGAATGGAACCCGCGCGCCCCTGAGACGGAGCGCGAGCCCAGCATTGCCGCGATGGTGGAGGCGCAGGTACGCCGTACGCCGGATGCCGTGGCCGTCATCACTCCGGAGCGCCGGCTGACGTACCGTGAGCTGGAAGCACGATCCAATCAGCTCGCGCACCGACTGCGGGGCCTCGGTGTGGGGCCGGAAGTGCGCGTAGGCCTGTGCGTGGAACGCACGGAAGACCTCGTCATCGGGGCGCTGGGCATCCTCAAGGCCGGCGGTGCCTATGTGCCATTGGATCCCAGCTACCCACGCGAGCGCCTGGGTTGGCTGCTGGAGGACGCTCAGGGCCCGGCGCTGGTAGCGCACTCGCACCTGCTGTCGGCGTTGCCGGAGCATTCCGCCACGCCGGTGTGCCTGGACACGGACGCGGAACTGGCACGTCAGCCCACCACGGCCCCTACGGTGGACGTGCTCCCGGGCCACCTCGCCTACCTCATCTACACCTCGGGCAGCACGGGCCGTCCCAAGGGCGTTGCCATTACGCAGGGCAACGCCGTGGCCTTCCTGCACTGGGCCCTGGCGACGTACTCGCCTGAAGAGCTCAAGGGTGTGCTCGCCGCGACGAGCCTCAACTTCGACCTCTCGGTGTTCGAGCTGTTCGCGCCGCTCTCCAGCGGAGGCGCCGTAGTGGTGGCACGCAATGCCTTGCACCTGGCGGAGCTGCCCACCGCGTCGGAGGTGACGCTCATCAACACCGTGCCCTCCGCCATGGCCCAACTGGTGCGCCTGGGCGCGGTCCCCCCCACTGCGGGAGTCATCAACCTCGCGGGCGAAGCGCTGCCGGACACGTTGGCGAAGCAGGTGTACGGCCTGCCCTCCGTGCGCAAGCTCTACAACCTCTACGGCCCGTCCGAGGACACCACGTACTCGACTGGCTCGCTGGTGGGGCGCGAGGAAGCGCCGCTCATCGGTCGGCCTCTGCCTGCCACGCGCGCCTACGTCCTCGACGCCACGCTCCAGCCGGTCCCGGTGGGCGTCGCCGGTGAGCTTTACCTCGCGGGTGAAGGCCAGGCGCGGGGCTACCTGCTGCGGCCAGACCTGACGGCGGAGCGCTTCGTCCCGGAACCCTACGGGCCTCCGGGTGGCCGCATGTATCGCACCGGCGACCGTGTCCGGTACCGCGAGGACGGGCGGCTGGAGTACCTCGGCCGCATCGACTTCCAGGTGAAGGTGCGCGGCTTCCGCATCGAGTTGGGCGAGGTGGAGTCCGCTCTTCGTCGTGCGACGTCGATCAAGGATGCGGTGGTGGTGGCGAAGGGTGAAGCCGCGGACAAGCGGCTCGTCGCCTATGTCGTCGCGAAGGCGGGCGTCACCCTCGAAGCCGAAGCGCTCAAAGCCCAACTGCGTCAGGGCCTCCCCGAGTACATGGTGCCCGGCACCATGGTGGTGCTGGACGCCCTGCCCCTCAACGCCAACGGCAAGGTGGACCGCAAGGCCCTGCCGGAGCCCGAGGCGCTCCAGTCTGGGAGCACCTACCTCGCACCGCGCACGCAGACGGAAGCGAAGCTCGCGGCCATCTGGGCCGAGGTGCTCCGGCTGCCGCAGGTGGGCGTCCGGGACTCCTTCTTCGAGTTGGGCGGCCACTCACTGCTCGCCACCCAGGTGGTGTCACGCGTTCGCGCGGAGTTGAGCGTGGAGTTGCCCCTGCGCGCGCTCTTCGAGTCACCCACCGTGGAAGGGCTGGCCGGGCGCATGGCCGGGCTCACCAGTTCCAGCGCCCCTGCGCTCACGCGCATTTCGCATGAGGGCCCGCTTCCACTGTCCTTCGCGCAGCAGCGCCTCTGGCTGCTGGATCAGCTCCAGCCGGGGGATGCGTCCTACAACCTGCCTGCCGCGCTCCGCCTCACGGGACGTCTGGAGGTGGAAGCCCTGCGCCGCGCCTTCGAGGCCCTCGTCCAGCGCCACGAGGCCCTGCGCACCACCTTCCAAGAGCACCTGGGCCAGCCCACGCAGAGGATCCACGCCCCGAGTGGCTGGACGCTGCCCGTCATCGACCTCTCCACCCTGCCCGAAGCACAACGCAACGCGGAAGCCCGACAACGTGCCGCCGAGGAGGCACGCCAGCCGTTCCAGCTCTCCACCGGCCCGCTACTGCGCAGCACGTTGGTGCGCCTGGGCGAGGAGGAGCACCTGCTGCTGGTGACGATGCACCACGTCGTCTCCGACGGCTGGTCCATGGGCGTCCTCGTCCGTGAGGTGGCCGCCTTCTACGCGGCGTTCAGCACGGGCAGCACGCCCAGCCTCACGCCCCTGCCCGTGCAGTACGCGGACTTCGCGACGTGGCAGCGCGAATGGCTCCGGGGTGAAGCGCTGGACGCACAGATGGGCTACTGGAAGCAGCAGCTCACGGGAGCACCCGCCGCGCTGGAGCTGCCCACGGACCATCCACGTCCGCCCGTGCAGTCGCACCGCGGCGCCACGTTCGGGCTGCAGATTCCCGCGCAGGTCTCGGACGCACTCAAGGCCCTGTCCCAGCGCGAGGGCACCACGCCCTTCATGACGCTGCTCGCGGCCTTCCAGGTGCTGCTGTCGCGCTACACCGCGCAGGATGACATCAGCGTGGGGTCCCCCATCGCTGGCCGCACCCAGGCAGAGACGGAGGGCCTCATCGGATTCTTCGTCAACACGCTGGTGTTGCGCGCGCACGTGAAGCCCCAGGCGACATTCCGGGAGCTGCTCGCCCAGGTCCGAGGCACGACCCTCGCCGCCTATGAGCACCAGCACCTGCCCTTCGAGAAGCTCGTCGAAGCGCTGCAGCCCACGCGCGACCTGAGCCGCGGGCCGCTCTTCCAGGCGATGTTCATCCTGCAGAACACGCCCACCCAAGCGCTGAGTGTGCCGGGCCTGTCCTTCCAGCCGCTGCCGCTGGAAGCGCACTTCGCCAAGTTCGACCTCACCCTGGCGCTGAGTGAGTCCCCCGCGGGTCTGGTCGGCGTCTTCGAGTACGCCACGGACCTCTTCGAGGCCTCGACCCTCCAGCGCATGGCCGGCCACCTGGGCGTGTTGCTGGAGGCCATCGCCACGAAGCCGGACACCCGGCTCGCGGACCTGCCGCTGCTCACCGACGCGGAACGCCAGCGACTCCTCGTCGAATGGAATCCGC
>NZ_RAWG01000522.1 GCF_003611735.1 Corallococcus sicarius
TGCTGCCATGGATGGGCTGGCGCGGCTCCGGGGCGGATACGGGGTGTCCTGGCTGGGGTCTTGCCTTGCTCGCGCTCATGCCTCAGCCCTCGTACTCGTGGTCGCACAGCAGACAGACCGGTTTCCCTGCGTCCTTGCCCATGGCCATCAGGGGCGGCTGCATGAGGGGAAAGGGCGGGGTGTTCTTGTCGTTGTGGAGCATGAGGTCGAACGCCCGGGCCACGTTCTTCCCCTCCACCTTCACGTCGAAGGAGTAGTTGACGAACTCCGCCTTGCCCTTCGTCTTGCTCGAGGCCACCCCGCCTCCTGCGGTGCCAGCCTCGTCCCCCGTGCTGGTGCTGAAGTTGGAGTCCTTCACACACAGGGGGTTGCCCTCGACCGTCACCTTCTTGGTGCCCTTGGCAGTGTCCGAGGACTTCGCGATGTTGGGATAGGGAATGGGGACGGGCCCGGCTGGACTCGGCGTCTTGCACACATCCGGCATGGCTACCGTGGTTCCATTGCTGTCCTTGGTGACCACCGACATCTTGTTCACCCCGACCGTATTGGCCATACAGCCCCCTTTCTGGCCTGGACGTTCCCGGATGATAGTCCATTCCAGCTCAGAAAATCTCCTTGCCCTGGGCGAGCACCTCCAGCCCGGTGAGGCCCGCCTCACGGATGCGCTGCAGGAGGTCCGAGCGGATGACGTGAAGCTGGGGGAACTCTCCCAGGCGGAAGAGCTTCACATCCGCGGGGATGTGCTCCTGACGCAGATAGACCTTATCGACCGCGAGAATTCCTCCCGTGGCGGCGGGCGTGAACTCCGAGGCGGCGGTATCCATGCAGTCGACCTTCCGCAGGAGGTTGGCGAAGAAGTAGCGCGTCCGGGTGGGCTTGCCGCGCTTGTCCAGCAAGGTGAAGGGCAGGTACTCCACGACCTCCTCGCTCAGAGTGCCTTCCGCCTCCAGCAACGCGCGGGCCCGCTCCGAAACGATGAGTGCCTGCTCAGGATTGGAGATGAAGTCGCACAGCAAATCACCCTGCTCGGGATCGAGGTTGAGGTGGGTGGCCTCGGAGATCCTCCCCCTCAGGGGGATGCCTCTATCCAGGTCCCAGTGCTCCGAAATGTGTGCGCCGATGTCACTGATGAAGACGGTGCGGGGATCCCGGCTGCGGTAGACAGTCAGGTATTCGTGGCTCATAGGCAGGACAGAAATCCATATCGAGTGCGCTGCGGTGCCCGGAGGCGAGGCCCGCTCATTTCAGGCTCATGGCCGAGCCCTTCTCCAGAATCATGTTCTTCGCTTTCCGCGAAGCCCGCATGAGGAGACTCCGGATCTCCTGGGCCATGGCCTCGGTGATCTTGTGCTCCGGGTCATCCTTCGTCTTCAGGAGTGCCTCGTCCACCTTCTTCTGCACGGGTGCCAACAACCCATTCAGGTCCCGGGTATATTCGGGGTGATCCGGGGATTCCCATGGGCAGTGCGCGGGCAGGTCCAGGACGTCCGCCGCGAAGGTCTCGCTCGGCAGCAGCAGCATGTTGTCGGCATTGTGGAGGTTCCAGCCCGCCTGCATCACCACCGCCGCGCGCTGCATGTACGTCCAGCCCGCCGAGGAAGGCGCCGACATGATGAACTTCTCGAAGGCGTCCGCGGAGATGAGGTGGTGGTGCTCGTGGTCATAGGGGTACCAGCCTCCCAGCCCCCGGTGAGCCTGACTCATGAGGATGGCGAAGTTCTCCGGTCCCTTCCCGCCAAGCTTCGCCGAGCCCCCACGCGCCAGCCGGGAGAGGTCGCTGAGGACATAGACCTGCTGCTTGTTGCCCTGCGCGTCCTTCTGCTGGTGGCGCCGGTAGATGTCCGTCGTGTTCTTCGCCGCGTCCTCGGGAGCGATGCGGAACTTAACGTCCCAGCCCTTCTCGTTGAGCGCCAGCCAGAAGAGTGACTTGTTGTACTTGGCCTCGAAGCGGGCCTGGAAGGTGGGCTCTCGCTTCTTCCCGGCTTTCAGGCCAATGTCGGTGAGGAAGTAGTCCGTGCCACTGTTCACCGTCACCGCGTTGTTCGCGTCCTTCTCGAGGTATCCCTTGTCGAAGGCCCGCTCCCGGTTCGTCTTGCCGTGACGGGTGTTGTGGATGTCCTCCCGGCCGCGAGCGGCCAGGAAGCTGTTCATCCCGTAGTGGCACACGTGCGAGTCGTACTCGCTGGCGCTGATGAGGAGCTCGCTCTCCTTCGACTTCCCGTAGGGATGCTTCCAGAAGCAGGACTTC
Source organism: Corallococcus sicarius (assembly GCF_003611735.1). GTDB lineage: Bacteria > Myxococcota > Myxococcia > Myxococcales > Myxococcaceae > Corallococcus > Corallococcus sicarius. Next base: position 2,249 of record NZ_RAWG01000522.1, read on the forward strand.
CGGCCCTGCGACTCGTGCAGTTCCTTGAGCTTCTTCTCGTCAACGTGCTTGGAGTTGTCGGCCACTGGCGACCTCCAGGGCGAGGGACGGAATCATACAGGGTTCGGGAACAGGCCTGCGGCTGTCCGCTCCACGCCCAACAGCCTGTTCCAGTAGAAGGATGTCGGGCTCGCTCTTGCCCTGGCAGATGCGGCTGCGGTGCACCTGCGTCAGCCGCCACAGCTTGGGAGCCACGTGTGCCCGGTAGCGTTGGCAGCCCGTTTTCAGGCCCAGCGACTCAATCGCGCGCACCTGCCCATGAACGAACCGCGAGAGGCCGTCGCGAACCGACAGCGTCACCAGCACGTCCTTACCTACCAAGTCAGCCACCATCAGCGACTCGCCGTCTCGGGTGAAGAAGTCCACGCGGAAGTCGAACGGCCGGCTCAAGCTTTTTGTTTCGAAGAGCCCTAAGACACTCAGGGCCTCGGGTCCGTACGCACCCACCATCCAGGAGAACGCAGGCGAGCTGTGTCGAGACATGGTCCCCCCATTGCCGATGGTGTGCATCTACGGCGGCCTGGACTAGAGGCGGAATTCTACCACAAAAACACGCGGTCAAGAGCAAAGGTTACTTCTCGCATCCCTTCCATTGAGCATCCCAAACAAGAAAATCTCCTTGCCTCGGTGGAATAAGGACCCGAGTGGAGGCTTCGTCCCCGTATCTGTCAGGGTGCGGGCGAGGCGTAATCAGTCGGGCGGAAAGGGGGTGAACGCCGTGCTGAGCGCCGTGAGGAAGCTGCTGGCCTCGACACTCACCCGGAGGGTAGCGGCTGCCGTCCTATTGGCGATGGCCGAGCACCTTCGGCAGCGGGTGAGTCACGGGTAGTAGTGCCCAGGAGGAGTCCTGCTGTGACTCTAGCAGGGCTCCTCTTGCCCTTTGAGGTGGCTGCATCGTCGAGGTGCGGCCACGCCACTCACCCCAGGAGGGATCTGCACGATGACCAAGGCCATCAGCCTGTCCGCAGAACTGGCCGAGGTGCGGTGTGCCGTCGAAGGGGCTCGATTCATCGCGGATGCACTTGCCACGCACGCGTTGAACAGTCGGGAGCAGGAACTACAAGCGCCCGTTTCCATCACCGCCATCCTCGTGCTGGCGGAACTCCGACTGCACCAGGTCGAGCGGGTGCTTCGCGGGGAAGAAGACCCACAGCACCTATGGGCCCCACACAACGACGTCACTCCGGACAAGGACGAAGGAGACGCGCAGGACGTGGTGCTCCATCCGTGGGCTCAGGCCGAAGAGAAGGCGGAGCCAGCTTCCCGGAAGAAGGCGAAGCAGTCCCGTCCCAAGAAGCGGCGTGGGCAAGCTCCCCCACCGGAGCCGGAGCCGCCAGTGCAGCCCGAGGGCGGCGGAGAGCAACCTCCCCGCACCAGGCCAACGAGCTGAAGAAGTGCCCCAGCGGCCAGGGAGGTCGAGCCGGGGACGAACAGGGCCCGCACGTCCGACCACCTGGGGCGGCGTCCTGTTCTTTACCCCTCAGCGCATGGACGGGGGCCGTGCCGAGCGACACACCAGGGCGGTCTAACCCCCTTCAGGGAAGTCGGGTAAGGGGCTACCGGTTACGTCATGGAGGGGTGGCGTCCATGGCGTGGCAGCCAAAGCACTGGACGGCGCAGCAGCTTGAGGAGCGGCGGCTTGCGGCCGGACG
>NZ_RAWG01000523.1 GCF_003611735.1 Corallococcus sicarius
CCTGCGCCCCGTCCCCCGGGCAACCGGGCAGCCGCGACGTTTTCCCACCCACGGCATCCACGCCTGAACCCCAGCCCCCAAGCCGTTCCCGCAGAGGAAACAAAGGAAAACGGCTTTCCGGCACGCTATCCTGACGCAACGCCCCATGGATGATCCGAACGCCCGACTGGTTGCCACCCTGCTGGAGGCGCGACAGCGCCACTGCTTCCCCCCGGACGTGCGCAAGGCGGCGCCGGAGTTCGTCGCCCAGGTGCTGGGCCTGCTCTTCCCGCACTTCGCGGAGCGGCTGGAGTGCAACGCCGCGGCGGTGCGCCGGGACGTCACCGCGGTGGAGGCGAACCTCCAGCGCATCCAGGGGCTGCTCGCGCCGCACTACCCCGTCACGGACACGGGCCTGGTCACGCACTTCATGGCGGGCCTGCCGGACATCTACGACTGGCTCCAGCAGGACGCGCGCGCCATGTTCGAAGCCGACCCCGCCGCGCGCAGCGTGGATGAGGTCGTGCTCACCTACCCGGGCTTCTACGCCATCGCCATCTACCGGGTGGCGCACTCGCTGCACCGGTTGGGCTTCCCGCTGCTGCCACGCCTGCTCACCGAGTACGCCCACCAGCGCACCGGCGTGGACATCCACCCGGGGGCCACCATCGGCCGCAGGCTCGTCATCGACCACGGCACCGGCGTCGTCATTGGCGAGACGACGGTGATTGGCGACAACGTGAAGCTCTACCAGGGCGTCACGCTGGGCGCGCTGATGGTGGAGAAGGCCCTCGCCGACAAGAAGCGCCACCCGACCATCGAGGACGACGTGGTGGTCTACGCCAACGCCACCATCCTCGGCGGTGAGACGGTGGTGGGCAAAGGCAGCATCATCGCCGGCAACGCGTGGCTGATGCAGAGCGTGCCGGCGAAGTCCGTCGTCACCCGGCGCAGCGAGGTGCGTCCGCGCCACGGCGGCGAGGGGCTGGACGTCCTCGACTACCAGATTTGAGCAACCCCACGCAGTGACCTTCCCCGCACAGGAGACGCCATGAAAGTCGACAGCATCCTGCAGACCATTGGCAACACGCCGCACGTGCGCATCAACCGGCTGTACCCCTCGCGCGTCACGGTGCACCTGAAGCTGGAGCGCGCCAACCCGGGCGGCAGCATCAAGGACCGCATCGGCCTGGCGATGATTGAGGACGCGGAGAAGCAGGGCCTGCTCAAGAAGGACAGCGTCATCATCGAGCCCACCAGCGGCAACACCGGCATCGGCCTGGCCATGGTGGCCGCGGTGAAGGGCTACAAGCTGGTCCTCGTGATGCCGGAGTCCATGAGCATCGAGCGCCGCCGCGTGCTCGCCGCCTACGGCGCCACCTTCGACCTGACGCCGCGTGCCCTGGGCATGAAGGGCGCCATCGCCCGCGCCACGGAGCTGGTCTCCCAGACGCCCAACGCGTGGATGCCGCAGCAGTTCGAGAACGCGGCCAACATCGAGGTCCACAAGCGCACCACCGCGCAGGAGATCCTGAACGACTTCCCGGAGGGGCTGGACTACCTCATCACGGGCGTGGGCACCGGCGGTCACATCACCGGGTGCGCGGAGATCCTCAAGGCGAAGTGGCCCAAGCTGAAGGTGTTCGCGGTGGAGCCCGTGAAGTCCCCTGTCATCAGCGGCGGCGCCCCGGGCCCGCACCCCATCCAGGGCATCGGCGCGGGGTTCATCCCGAAGAACCTGCGCACGGAGGTGCTCGACGGCACCATCCAGGTGGATGAGAAGGACGCCTTCGAGTTCGCCCGTCGCTCCGCGCGCGAGGAGGGCATCTTCGTGGGCCCCTCCTCCGGCGCGTCGCTGTCCGCGGTGAACCAGAAGCTCGCGGAGATGCCGGACGGCAGCCGCGTGCTCGCCTTCTGCTACGACACCGGCGAGCGCTACCTCTCCGTGGAGAACCTCTTCCCGGCGCAGTAGTCGCGCCTCACCCGGGCTGGTAGGCGCGCACCAGCGCCACCAGCCGGTCCAGTTCCTCGTCGGTGGTGTAGAAGTGCGGCGACAGGCGGATGCGCCCTCGCCGCACGGAGTGGATCACCTTCTTCGCGGACAGGTACGCGCTGAGGGCCCGCACCGGCACTCCCGGCGGCAGGAAGGTGAGGATGCCCGCGCGCGCCTCCGGGCCGGGCCCCACGTCGCAGCCCAGGTCGCGGAGCCCCGCGTCCAGCCGTGCCACCCGGTCGCCGATCCGCGCGCCAATGGCATCCATCCCCACCTCCAGCAGCAGCTCCAGCGCGGCGCCCAGCGCGTAGATGCCGGGGTACGCGGCGCTGCCCTCCTCGAACTTGGCCGCGTCCTGGCGCAGCTCGAAGTGGGAGCGGTGGAAGTTCCACGCGTCGGTGGTGCTCCGCCAGCCCACCAGCACGGGCCGTACGCGCGGCAGCACGTCCTTCGCCACGTACAAGAGCCCGATGCCGGAGATGCCCAGCATCCACTTGTGGCTGTCCGCGCTGAGGAAGTGCACGCGGCTCTTCTTCACGTCCACCGGGATGCAGCCCACGCTCTGGATGCCGTCCACGCACAGGAGCACGCCCGCGCGCTCACACAGCAAGCCCAGCGCATCCAGGTCCGTGCGGTGCCCGCTGGCGAACTGCACCGACGACACCGCCACCAGTCGCGTGCGCGGGGTGAGCGCCGCCGACACCGCCTCCGGCGTCACGCCCCCGTCCGGCGCGGCAATCTCACGCACCGCCACGCCCCGGTCCTTCAGGTGCAGCCAGGGATAGACATTGGAGGGGTACTCGATGCCCGTGGCGACGGCGACCTCGTCCCCGGGCTTCCAGTCCAGCCCTTCGGCCACCAGCCCCAGTCCATGGCTGGTGTTGCGCACGAAGGCCACCTCCTCCGGTGACGCGCCGATGATGCGCGCGGCGAGCCTCCGCACGTGCTCGCAGTGGGCCTCCCAGCCGCGCTCGTGGAGGATGCCGTGGTTCACCAGGTCATCCATCCACCCCTTCACCGCGGAGGCCACCCGCAGGCTGGTGGGCGCCACACCCGCGTGGTTGAGGTAGAGCTGCTCTCCGAGGACGGGAAACTCGGCGCGGTAGGACTCGAAGGGGGCGCTCATGCCCCGGGAGACTACAGGACGACGAGCAGGCCGAGCGACGCCGTGGGGTACACGGTCCGCAGGCCCAGGTTGCCCGTGCCCACCTGGAGCTCGCGCACGTCGGTGAAGGTGAAGCCCGGACCCGCGCGCGCGGACAAGCCCACGCGCCCGGAGCCCGGCCGCCACATCAGGCCCAGCGACGGCTCCAGGAACGCCGTCGTCGTGTAGTCCTTGGTGACGGGCGACGCGACGGTGGCCCGCACCACGAACTCCTCCATTCCCACCGCCAGCCCCAGGAACGGACGCACCGTGCCGTCCGCCAGGAAGGCCAGCGTGTAGCGGCCATCCACGCCCACGCCGAAGTTCAGCTTCACGTCGCCACCCTGCACGCCGGTGAAGCGCGCCTTCGCGCCCAGTGAGCGGTTCCACGAACCCGCGCGCCCCAGCAGACCGAACGCCAGCCGCGAGTCGCGCGACGGCGCCACCTCCGCCCGAATCCCATACATCGACCCGTCCAGCGCGGGCGGCGTCAGCTCCAGCAGGAACGCCCCGCGCCGCTGCTGCTCCTGCCCCGTGGACGCGCGGCCCACGTCCTGGGCCAGCGCCGGCACCGACAGCAACGACACACCCACCGCCACCGCCGCCTTCACCCACCGCATCGACCGCCTGGACTCGACTCGCATGGCCCGTCTCCTTCGGTTTAGCCGGACGACTAATTTAGTTACACGACTAACTAAGGCCGGTGACGCAGGTTGTCAAGCCGCTGTCTGGACGGTCCGTCCTTGGCGCTTGCGGGGTGGGAGGGGGTGCCCTATGGGTCAGGGATGCCGCCCACCCGCCGTGGCAAGCCC
>NZ_RAWG01000524.1 GCF_003611735.1 Corallococcus sicarius
GCCCCAGCCCCCCCATGAAGATGGCGAGCACCGCGGCCGACGCCGCGGTGGAGGCCCCGAAGATGAGGCGGAACTCCCGCAGCCACACCGTCTGATAGACGAGGGCACAGAGCCCCGAACCAAAGAGGAGGGGCGCAACCCTCACCACACGTGCGTTCATCACGACCCTCGCGGGAGCATCCTCTTCACGCGGCCCCCCGGAGGTGGCGGGTCGCAGCTCCCTGTCGGGCCCCAGTATGTCGCGCGGAGTGTCTCCAGGAAAACAGGGACCGTGGGGCCTGCCTCCCAGCCCCCCTGCCATGGCGCCCATGACCCGGGGAGGCCCTGGACCCGGAGACCCGGGGACCCGGCTTCACGCCGTCACGGCGCCGGAGGCGTGGACCCGGCGGGCTTGCGGCACCAGGCAAGCTGCTCCTGGATGGCGGACAGGGGCACCGCCAGCTCCAGCTTGAAGGACGTGCCGTCCGGCCGCACCTTTGCGAAGTCCAGCAGCTGCGCCATCTCCGTGTTGCCTTCCGCCTGCGCCTTCATCCGCGCCATGGACAGCGCGCCGCCTAGCGACTTGCCCAGGTCGGTCATCTTCTGCTCGTCCAGGCCGCGCACGTCCGCCACCATGGCCACGTCGCCGCTGGTGTCCAGGTGCAGCTCCACGTTCTGCGCCACGTCCTTCAGCCGCTGCGCCAGCTCCGCCTGCTCCGGCCCCAGCAGCTTCGCGAGCTGCTCCACCGCGAGCACCCCGTACATCTCCCCGTAGGTGCTGTTCTCGTCCAAGAGCGGCGGCCCTTCCTCCGGCCCGCGGCCGTCCATGCGGTCCAGCACCGTCTTCACCTCGTCCGGGTTGCGGCCCAGCACCAGCATCTGGTCGTTCCAGGTCCCCACCGCGTTGTCCATCCGGCCGCGCCGCGTGCCGCCATCCGGCAGCGCGATGGACGTGTCGCCCGGCTCGTAGACGCGCGCGCCCGGGCCGTGGTCCGACGACACGCGCTCGCCCAGCAGCTCCTGGTAGCGCGCCTTGCTGAAGTCGCCGGAGAGGATGAGCCCCTCGTCGGTGATGACCATGCGGTCCAGGTCCTGGAGCGGATCCACGCCGCTCAGCGCCTTGAACTGCTCCAGGTTCTTGCCGCCGTCGCGCATCAGGCAGTCCAGCAGCAGCTCACCCAGGGGCGAGTGCCTGAGGGCGTTCGCCTCGATGACGACCGCCGTCCTCCCGGGCCCCCGCGGGAGCGCCGCGAGCAACGGGTCGCGGGGCTTCACGGGCGCCGCGACGCCCGCGTCCTGGGCGGTGGGCATCACCCAGGTGCGGCGCTTCTCCGCGCGCTCGAAGTCCGTGCCGCGCATGCGCGAGGGGAACTTCACCTCGGGCGCGGGGGGCGGCAGTTCGTCACCCTGGCCCGTGAACATCAGCAGCGCGGCCACCGCGAACAGCAGCACGGCCCCACCCAGCCACACCTTCCTGCGACCGCGCGAATCCATGCTCAGCAATCCTTTCCTTCGAAGTGCCAGAAGCCCACCGCGAGCGCTCCCAGTCCGAACACCAGCACGCCGCCCAGCAACATCCCCAGCGAGTCCGGCTTGAGCGGCGTGGAGCTGGCCAGGTCCGCCGCCCCCACCGCCAGCGCCGACAGCCGGGGCAGCACCAGCGTCACCGCGTCGAACGACGTGCGCCCGAAGCCCGCCTCCAGGTAGCGCGACACGTCCGTGCGGAACCCCGCCAGGATGCCGCCCACCAGCAGGACGAACCCCGCCGCCGAGCAGAGCGCCGCGCTGCGCACCAGCGTCGCCGTGGTGAGCATCACCGCGTACACCGCCGCGAAGCCCACGCACGCGAGGCCTCCGGCGACGAGCGGCCCCATCGTCCAGTAGCCCGTCTTGACCCCGAAGATGAGCGTCAGCCCGCCCGCGGCGTACACCGTGCCGCCCACCGCCAGCGTCATCACGCCCACGAACGTGCCCGCCAGCAGGTGCCAGCGCTGCAGGGGCAGGGCGAGCAGGTGCTCGATGCGGCCGGGCGACAGCAGGCCCGGCGCGAAGTCCGAACACGCCACGATGCCGAAGAGGATGCCGCCGTAGAACACCAGGTACGCCGCCGCGCGGAAGATGGGCCGCAGCGCCACGTCCACGGAGGTGATGTGGGCGCGCACCACCTCGCCGAACAGCCGCGTCGCCGCGAGCGCCCCGTCCACGACCTCCAGCTTCAGGCTGAGCGCCACCGTGGCCAGCACCAGCGTGAGCCCCACCATGAACGCCAGGATGAACTTGCGCGACGCGGCCTCGCGCAGCACGTACCCCGCGATGACGAACACCGGGTTCATGCCGCCACCCCCGGGCCGCTGCCCACCGCGCCCAGCAGCACCGCCTCCAGGTCCGCGCCCTCGCGCCGCAACTCCATCAACAGCGCGCCCGAAGCCCGGGCCCGGTCCAACGCCGCGTTGAGCACCGCCACGTCCGTCGCCTCCACCAGGTACACACCTTCCCGCGCGCCGTCGGCCGCGAGGCCCGGCGGCGTCCCCGTGCTGATCCGCGCTTCCGACTCCGCGGGCACGAAGCCCGCCGCCGCCAGGGCGGAGGTCTCCACGCCGGGTGCGAAGCGCACGCGCCACTTTGCTCCCCCACGCGCCAGCTCCTCCAGCCGGCCTTCGCGCAGCACGCGCCCGTCCGCGAGGATGGCCACGCGGTCGCACACCCGCTCCGTCTCCGCCAGCAGGTGCGAGTTGAGGAACAGCGTCACGCCCCGGCGCACCTCCTCCTGGAGGATGCGGCGCACCTCCAGGCGGCCCATTGGATCAATGCCGTCCGTGGGCTCGTCCAGCACCAGCAGGGAAGGGTCGCCCAGGAGCGCCGCCGCCAGCCCCAGCCGCTGCCGCATGCCCTTGGAATAGCCGCCAATCTTCCGGTCCACCGCGTCCGAAAGCCCCACGCGCTCCAGCAGGCGCAGGTGCGCGGGAGCGTCCGGCTTCAGCCGCTTGAGGCGGGCCACGGTGGCCAGGAACGCGGGCGCCTTCCACGTGCCCGGCAGGTGCAGCCGCTCCGGCAGGTAGCCGATGCGCGCGCGGATGGCCGGATCCTCCGGCGATCCGCCCAGCACGCGCACCGTGCCCGCGGTGGGCCGCACGATGCCGAGCACGCTCTTGATGAAGGTCGTCTTGCCCGCGCCATTGGGGCCGATGAGGCCGAAGGCACTGCCCGACGGGACGAGCAGGTCCATGCCCCGGAGGGCCTCATGGCCGCCCCGTCCGAAGGCGCGGTGATAGGTTTTTCGCAGGCCCTGGACTTCGAGGGCAGGAGGCGGTGTCGTCACGGTTGCGACTGTAGACGACCCGCGAGGGCGATGATTGCACCCGCATCGCACCGGAGGGAGGGACAGGCAGGCCTGAAAGAGGCGCTTCCCGCGTTTCCGGATTCGCGCCGCTGGGAAACGCGCTTCGCACCCCCCGTGTCCGTGCCGCGCCGCGATACCCCGTCGTTCCGGGGCGTTGCGACGCTGGGGGCTCCAACGGTGCCGCTGGTCCAGCCCCTGCAAAGCGTGGCGGGCACAGGCCGGACACACGCAGGACACACGGAGACATGGGCATGACGTGGACCAACGGGGCCGAACAGCAGTTGCAGGACGCGCGCCGTGAACTGGAGGCCGCGGAGCGGGAGCTGGTCAGCGGCACGGAGGCGTCGCGGGTGCGCTACGCGCGGGCGCTGTACGAGGCGGACCTCGCCCACCGGCGGGCCGAGCGCATGGCGCGCGACAGCCGCCGCCAGCAGCAGAGCTGGCGCCCTGTCGCTGGCTGAGCAGGCAGGTTGCTGGCAGGGAAGGCGTGAAGCGCGGGGCCGGGCGGTTTATACCGGCGCCCATGGCCCACCCCGTCCAC
>NZ_RAWG01000525.1 GCF_003611735.1 Corallococcus sicarius
GGATGGAGGCGGGCGTGGGGGGCCACTCGTGAAGTGGGCCTGGGCGTGGGTGTTGGGCTGCGTGCTGATGGGACCGGGGCTGTCGGAGGCCGCCAGTTCGCGCACGCAATACGTGGGGGTGGTGAACCTGAACGAGGCCACGGCGGCGGAGTTGGACCTGCTGCCGGGCGTGGGAGAGAAGGCGGCGCAGCGCATCCTCGAGCACCGCAAGAAGCGGCCCTTCGGTCGCGTCGAGGAGCTGGTGCGGGTCAAGGGCTTCGGCAAGAAGAAGTTCCTCAAGCTGCGCGCGCACCTGGCGCTCAGCGGCCCCACGACGCTCAAGGTGGAGAAGGTCCCCGTCCCCCCGTCGCCGGGAAGGGAGGGACTGGCCACGAACCCATGACATCCATCGGTTGAATCCGGCTCGGAGGGGCCGCCGCTCCCAGGCACCGGCATGCCCGGGGGTGGCGGCCCCTTGTTTCGGCGACGCGAGCGTGGTGGCAGCCGAGGCTTCCGGCCCTGGACCTCAGGGCGACCCGCTCACAAGAGCAGGTACGATGTCCCACACATGAGGTCGCGCTCCATGCCCGAGAAGGATGAGAACTGGCGCCCGAAGTTGAAACGGATCGAGGATCCCATCGCGGAGGATTACTGGGAGTACACGACACCTTCGGGCCAGCAGCGCACCTCAAGGCTCATGGTGGGCCGTCCGGTGCACTTCCCCGAGCAACAGCTCTGGTACTGCCCGGTGCTGATCGAAGGCCATACACGCCCCCGGATCCGACCGATCTTTGGCGTGGGGCCCGTGGACTCGCTGATGAACGCGATGACCTTCGTCCGTGGGTTCTTCGAGGGGAACTCCGGAGTCCTGCCTGGAGCAAGGCCAGCCCAGCCCGCTTCACGGCCGGTCAGGAAAAGAGCCCCCACGCGGGCCATGCCACGCCGGAAGTAACGCATGCGCGGGCCCTCGACCCGCCACGTCTCTCACCCGCCAAGACCTCCCCTGGAGCAGCCGCGCCCATTCTTCCGCAAGGCGGCGCAGCCGCATCCTCGAGCGCCATAAGAAGCGGCCCTTCGGTCGCGTCGAGGAGCTGGTGCGGGTCAAGGGCTTCGGCAAGAAGAAGTTCCTCAAGCTGAGCGCGCACCTGGCGCTCAGTGGCCCCACGACGCTCAAGATGGAGAAGGTCCCCGCCCCCCCCGTCGCCGGGAAGAGAGGGACTGGCCACGAACCCATGACATCCATCGGTTGAATCGGCTCGGAAGGGGCCGCCGCTTCCGAGCACCGGCATGCCCGGGGGGTGGCGGCCCCCTGTTTACGCCCACAGCAGAGGCTCCCAAGCATCAACTTTCGACGGACCTGGGCACTGGATGAGACCGTTTAGTTTGCCCATACCAAGGCTCGGGCACTCAAATGTCTCATCAACGCTGACCGGCCTCCCTATTTGACTACTTTTCCCAAGAACACCGCAACATTGCGCAGCATCTCGATATCAGCATCCTCAAGTGGCTCTGGATCGAAATGCATAATGTCGTTCCGCACCTCACCTACGTTCCTGAGTTTCGCAAGGAAAGGCCCCTGAGCAAAAGCGACCCGCATTTTAGGCCACGACTCTGGCTTCTCTAAAAGGCGCACATATTCGCCAAAGCTCAAATCGGAAACGTCATTCACCTCACGTAACGCATCCACATCGTGCTTGGCTTTCCGGAGTTCTTCTATGGTGAAGCTTTCGCGAATTCGCGTTCGGAGCAGATTTTCGATCTGTTCAAGCAGAAAAAACGGCTCACTCAACGCTCCGAATTGAAGGCTCAAGTCAGCGACCGTCACAATCCCTTGGAAAGACCGGTCACTCCCCCGAACGAGCGCAAACTCACTCGCGACAACTTTTTGTATCGCCTCCAATAGAGGGGTATCCCACTCAACCACCTCTACTGAAATCATGCAGTCGTTTACCGTTCTACATTCTTTCCCGAGAGCCGTAGCCGTGGCAATGCTCTGCCAAGTCACAGCCCCCTTGCACTCGCGACTGACCTGACTCTGCATTACAGGCAACTGCGAGAATCCTTCAAGCATCATGGTCGTCATTGCCTCCTTGAGAGACGTGCTTGGAGGCACTGAAACCACTGGCTTGTTCGCGGAACGCAACAAGCTGATTCGGCGAATCGGATCCGTCACTTTCCGCAGAGGCGACAGTGGCGGGGCTGACGCATCAGCCTTGGTTTCACCCTTTCCGTCCGCACTGGAACCATTGACTGATGGAGCCTCTGTGGAGGGCGTAGTCGTCGAGGTTGGAGCGGCTTGCGGCCGTTTGAGTCGCAAAGGGACATCGACCCAAACCTCATCGAAATCAGGCTCGGTCATCAGCTTGCGCGTGAAGAGTTCGTCGCGGATCGAAGCAACAACGCGCCACCCGCGTCGCTTAGCGCCGAACAGCGCCAGTAGCTCGCGTCCAGTCGTCGAGGGCTCTTCACCGCGAGACAACATTGCGTTCCAGCTGTCGAGCTTCTGCGTGATAGGCGAAATGGTCGGCTCCTGCTGCGTCGGCGATGCTGTTTCTGGTCCGGGAAGTCCCATTTCGTCACGATACAGTTGGTTTCGCGTTCCAGCGCAAGGGCTGAAGCACTCATCTCTGGCAGGTAGGATTTGACCCGGTTCAGAGTGGCCTCTCTAGGCGAAAGGATGCCGACCAAATGCACTTCACTGCGGTTGTCGGAGTAGGCTGAATGCCTTCCTCTTGATGGAGCCCATGGGCTCACAGGTACTCGATGAACCTGGATTCGTACCTTGCGCGCGTCTGCTGGAACTCAGTGGGATGGATTTATCCAACAGGAGAAGCAAAAACCTTGGAGGCCCGCACCTACGTCACTCAATACGGGTTCGGCCATGAGGAGTGGCTCTTCAACCTGGCGTGGGTGATCGACGGTTACCATTACGCCTATCTCCAACCAGTCCGGAAATCACGCGAGCGGCTTGAGGGCACATCCGTCAAAGTGTACCTCTTTGGAATCGCGCCAAATGTGGAGCGCTACTACGTAGGCCATATCGCGCCATGCGAGATCCTGACCGACGACCAAGCCGCGTTTGCGCTTGAGACCTACGAAAAGCACGGCTGGCTTGAAGAGATGCGCGAGCAGGTCGAGCAGGTCGCTGGAGACGTCGCTGGCCTGGGCGGAGTTCCAACAGACCGCTTCAACATCCGTTTCCGCCCTAATGATGCTGAGCTTTACGACCCCTATCGGCGGGTACGGGAAGGAAAACTCGACGACTTCCGCCGCTACCTCCTATTTGACGCCGAGAGCCCGTCATTGTCGCCCCCTCCAGCGGGCAAACAACGCAAGGCTGCGGCAACCACGAAGTCGCCGGGAAGCTACGTGCGTCCGAGCACAGGCCCCGTAGTGGTCGACCTCGCCCACAATGCGCTCCAGGCAGAGATATACGACGCATTGCGGCGCGAGCACGGCAAAGATGCCATCGTCCTGGAAGAGGACTTCGTCGACATTAAGGTTCGCCTCTCCAATCGGCTGGTTTTCATTGAGATCAAGTCAGTTGCCTCCGCGAAAGCGGCCATCCGGGAAGCGCTTGGGCAGCTGCTCGAGTACGCGTATTTCGAGCCCGAGGATGGTGTCCATCCAGAATTCTTGGTGGTCGCGCAGGGGATGACCACGCCGGACGTTGAGAGCTACCTTGCCCTCGTTCGCACGCGATTCAACATCCCCATCACCTACCGCCACTACGTACGCGGTTCGAAGCAGTTTTCTATCTGATGACCCGACGACCGCAGGTGTTTGGTCGCCGTCCCCCTGGAAAATGAGGACGAGCGGAAGATGGCGTCTACTCCGCCAGCTCCCAGGTCGTCCCCCTCCCCCGAATCCAACCACC
>NZ_RAWG01000526.1 GCF_003611735.1 Corallococcus sicarius
CGCCGGGCACGTCCTCGCGCACGATGACCACGGTTTCGCGCACGTCGGGGTGCGTGCTGAGCGAGGACTCAATCTCCCCCAGCTCGATGCGGAAGCCGCGCAGCTTCACCTGGTGGTCGATGCGGCCGAGGTACTCCAGGTCCCCGTTGGGCAGCCGGCGCGCCAGGTCGCCCGCGCGGTAGAGCTTGCGGCCCGGCACGGGGCCGAAGCGGTCTTCCACGAAGCGCGCCGCCGTCAGCTCGGGCCGGCGAAGGTAGCCTCGCGCGACACCGGCACCACCGACGTGGATCTCTCCCGGCACGCCGACGGGCACGGGCCGTCCCAGCCAGTCCAGCAGGTAGAGCTGGAGGTCGGAGAGGGGCTGGCCGATGACGCTGGAGGCAGGGCGCTCCAGGTCCGCGAGCCCCACCGGACGCCAGGTGACGTGCACCGTCGTCTCGGTGATGCCGTACATGTTCACGAGCTGCGGCCGCGCGTCACCGTGACGCTCGAACCAGGGGCGCAGCGACGCGAGGTCCAGCGCCTCACCGCCGAAGATGACGTAGCGCAACGCCAGGGGAGGAGCCTCGCCCTGGGAGGCGGCCTGCTGTTCGGCGTGCAAGAGCTGGCGGAAGGCCGTCGGCGTCTGGTTGAGGACGGTGACGCCTTCGTCGGCCAGCAGGCGCAGGAAGGCCTGCGGCGAGCGGCTGACGAAGTACGGCACCACCACCAGCCGGCCGCCGTACAGCAGCGCGCCCCACAGCTCCCAGACGGAGAAGTCGAACGCGTACGAGTGGAACAGCGTCCACACGTCCGACGGCCCGAAGTGGAACTTCGAATCCGTCGCGGTGAACAGCCGCGTCACGTGGTCGTGCTGCACCATCACGCCCTTGGGACGTCCGGTGGAGCCCGAGGTGTAGATGACGTACGCCAGGTCTCCGGGCGCGCTCCGGTGCGCGAGCCGCTCCGACGAAGCCCCGGAGGCCATCGCGGCCTCGAACGTGAGGACGGTGGTTCCGTCCACCGACGGCACCCGGTCCTCCAGCGACGACTGGGTGAGGACGAGGGGCGCGTGCGCGTCCTCCAGCAGGAACGCGAGGTGTTCAAGCGGGTGTGCCGAGTCCAGTGGGAGGTATGCGCCGCCGGCCTTGAGGATGCCGAGCAGCGTGACGACCAGCTCCACGCCACGCTCCAGGCACACGCCCACGAGGACTTCCGGGCCCACCCCACGCGCTTGGAGAACGTGGGCGAGCCGGTTGGCCCGCGCGTCCAGCTCGCGGTAGGTGAGCTGGCGCAGCTCGAAGGTGACGGCGAGGGCGTCCGGGGTGCGCTCCACCTGCGCCTCGAAGCGCTCCACCAGCGTGCCCGTGGGGAACGGCTCGCACGGCGGGTTCCAGCCGTGGAGCACCTGGTGGCGCTCGGCCTCCGTCATCAGGGGCAGCTCGGAGAGCTTCGTCTCCGGCGCCGCGACCATGCCTCCGACCACGACCTCCAGGTGGGCCAGGAGCCGGTCAATCGTCTCGGGCTCGAACAGGTCCGTCGCGTACTTGCAGCCGATGAGCAGGCCATCGGGGCCGGGGGCGGCCTCGAAGGTCATGTCGATCTCGGTGGTGCGGTTGTCCAACAGCCCCACGTCGAGCGTCAGTCCGCCACCCACCGGTTGGCCGTGGGGGATGGCGTAGTCGTCCAGGACGAAGGCGATGTTGTACAGCTCGCGCCGCTGGGCGCTGGTCTGCGCGACCGCGAGCACGTGGTCGAACGGAACATGGCCGTGCGCCAGTGCATCCAGGGTCGTCTGCTTCACGCTCGCGAGCAGCCCCGACACGGTGGTGTCAGAAGGCAGACGCAGGCGCAGCGGGAGGAAGTTGGTGCAATCACCGACGAGCGAGCGGGTGCCCGGCACGTCGCGCCCGGACGTCGCGGAGCCGAGGACGAAGTCCAACTGTCCGCTCCAGCGGTGCAGCACGGTGGCCAGCGCGGACACCAGCATCACGAAGGGCGTCGCGCCCTCACGGCGCCCCAGCGCATGCAGCTTCGCCATCAAGGGCGCGGGCAGCACGCGCAGGCGGCGGGCACCCTGGGAGGACAGCCGCTGCGGCCGGAGCTTGTCGGTGGCCAGGGCCAGCAGCGACGGAGCGCCGGAGAGCGTCTGCTTCCACCACGCCAGCTCCGTGCTCAGGGCCTGGGGCGTAAGGTTCGTCTGCTGCCACGCCGCGAAGTCGCCGTACTGGAGGGCGGGCTCGGGAAGGGGAGAGGGGCGCTGGTCCCCGAAGGCACCGTAGAGCGCGCTCAGCTCGCGGGCCATGACGCCCACGGACCAGCCGTCGGCGATCAGGTGGTGCACGAAGACGAGCAGGACGTGGTCATCCGGAGCGAAGCGCAGCAGCACGAAGCGCAGCAGCGGCCCGGTGAACATGTCCATCGGCCGCTGGGCATCGCGGACCGCCCACGCATCGAGCACGGCTTCGCGCGAGGCGGACTCAGTGCCGGAGACATCCTCTACGGACAGCGCCACGGGCGTGGGCGCATGGACCTGCTGGAACAGCACGCCGTCCCGAGCCACGAAGCTCGTGCGCAGCGCTTCGTGGCGGCGGACGAGTTCGGTCAGCGACCGCGACAGCGTCTCCGCGACCAGGGGGCCCCGGAACGAGAGCGCCACGGGGACATGGTACGCGGTGGAGTCCGGAGCGAGCTGCTGGAGGAACCACAGGCGCTGCTGGGAGAACGAGGCCGGAGCCAGGCCGGCGGAACCCGCGCGACGCTGCACGGGAGGAAGTGCCGCCAGTCCCGTCGCGGTGCTGCCCTGGGCCAGCGAAGCCGCCAGGGCCTGGAGCGTCACGTCCTGCAACAGCGTGGCGGCGGAGACGCGCGCCCCGAGTCGCTTCTCGATGCGAGCCTGGAGGTCCGCGGCCGCGAGCGAGTCCATGCCCAACTGCGTGAGCGGAACATCCGAAGCCTGAAGGCCCGCCTCCGCGCCGAGGACCGCGGTGAGCTCTTCCCGGAGGATGCGCTCCAGCTCCTCCACGGAGCGGGAAGGGGGCGCAGGGACCGGCGCCGGCTGCGCGTTTGGCGAAGTCTCAGCCGAGGCACTCGATGCATCTGCCGCGCCGGGCTGCTCCACCGTCGAGGCAGCCGCTACAGCACCCACGTGCTCCGCCATCGAGCCCTTCGCCGCCGCGACAGCCGCGTTCGCCTGTTCCTCCGCTGAGGCGTCAACCTCCGCGCTCACTTCCGCCTGCGACGCGGCAACCGACACCGGCGCCCGCACCAGCGGCTCCGCGCCCGTCATCTCACTGCGCCACAGTACGGACAGCTCACCCGACACGAGCCCCGCACGGCACGCGAAGCGCTGGATCTTCCCGCTCGACGTCTTGGGCACCGCGCCCGGAGGCAGCAGCGCCACCGTGTGCGTCTGCACCTCCAGCTCGCGCGAGAGCGCCTGCCGCAGCCCGTTCGCCACCGCCGCCAGCACCGTCGGGTCCGCGGACTCGGCCAGGTCCCGGCTCACCTCCGCCACCACGGCCAGCGCCTCACCGGCCGTCGTCTCCACGGAGAACGCCGCCACGCCGCCCGCGCGCACACGCGAATCCGCGCGCTCGACCACGCCCTCCACGTCCTGCGGGTACAGGTTGCGCCCGCGCAGGATGATCAAATCCTTCCGCCGCCCGGTGACGAGCAACTGCCCGTCCTCCCGCAGCACGCCCAGGTCTCCCGTGCGCAGGTACTCCGGCCCGTCCACCACACCCGCGGGACGCGCGTGGAAGGTGGTCTCGCTCAGCTCCGGCTTGCGCCAGTACCCCTGCGCCACGCTCGCGCCCGACACCCAGATTTCACCGACCTGCC
>NZ_RAWG01000527.1 GCF_003611735.1 Corallococcus sicarius
GGGGGGCCGTCCCCCCCGCTGGGACTCACGCCGCCGCGATACCGTGGCCGTCCCCGCAGCCCCGGCCTCCCCGGCCGTCGCACCGCCGCCGCTGGAGAAGGTGAACCTGGCGCACGCCTTCACCGACCTGTCCGGCCCCGGCACCACCCGGCCCGTGGGCATGCTCCATGGCCAGCCGGTGCACCTGGTGCGGCTGACGGGCACCGGCCCCTGGCGCCAGCACGCGACGGGAGACGCGCTGTTCTTCGTCACCCGGGGCCACCTGCGCGTGGAGTCCGGCGATCGCGCCGTGGACCTGGAGGCGGGCGAGCTGCTCATCGTCCCGCGCGGCGTCGAGCACCGCACCATCACCACCTCCGAAGCGCTGGTGTTGATGTCGGCCCCTCCGCACGACGCGGAAGCGGGCGTGCAGGCGCCGCCGCTCTGATGCCCTCCGGGCAGGCGAGCCCACGTCGCCTCTGACGGCGGTGATTCCTCCCAGCGGGGCCACGGCGCACTTTTGCCCTGAACGAACGAATGGCGGCATCCCGCGGCCCGCATCCGGGCGCGGGGCCCCCGCCACGTTCACGAGGAGCGGGAGCCGCCATGCGCATCCACCACCTGAACTGCACCACCATGTGCCCGCCCGGTCGGCGGCTCATGGATGGACGGCGTGACTTCACGGGCCCGGCGGCGCTCACCTGCCACTGCCTGCTGCTGGAGACGCCCCGGGGACTGGTGCTGGTGGACACCGGCTTCGGCCTCAATGACGTGTACGCGCCGCGCGTGCGGCTCAATGGCCTGTTCCGCGACGTGCTGTGCCGGCCCGCCCTCTCCGAGGAGGCCACCGCCGTCCGGCAGATTGAACGCATGGGCTTCCAGGCCAGCGACGTGCGCGACATCCTCCTCACCCACCTGGACTTCGACCACGCGGGCGGCCTGGACGACTTCCCGCACGCGCGCGTGCACGTGCTGGCGGAGGAGTACCGCGTGGCCACCGCGCAGCGCAGCGGGTTGGACCGCGCGCGCTTCCGTCCGCAGCAGTGGTCCAAGGAGACGCGCTGGGAGACCTACGCCGCGCGCCAGGGCGAGTCCTGGTTCGGCTTCGACTGCGTGCGCGAGCTCAGCGGGCTGCCGCCCGAAATCCTGCTGGTGCCGCTGGTGGGCCACACGCTGGGCCACGCGGGCGTGGCCATCGACACCGGCAGCGGGTGGATGCTGCACGCCGGTGATGCGTACTTCCACCACGGGGAGATGGACCTGGACCGGTACCGGTGCACCGTCGGCCTGCGCGCGTACCAGAAGCTGATGCAGAAGGACGGGTGGATGCGCTGGTACAACCTGCGCCGCCTGCGGGAGCTGGTGCAGCGCCACGGCGAGCAGGTGACGGTGTTCTGCGCGCACGACACGCTGGAGTTCGAACGCCTGGAGGAGCGCGAGAAGCTGCCCCCGGACTTCCCCATCCGCCCCGGCATCGTCGCCCCCGTGCCGTCGCTGCACCTCTGAGTCACTGGAGCGACACCGGCTCCGCCCGCGCCGCCTCCTCCACGGAGCGGGGCATGCGCGGCAGGTCCACGGTGAAGGTGGCGCCCCGCCCCGGCACGCTGTCCAGGCGGATGGTGCCCCCGTGCGACTCCACGAGCTGGCGCACGATGTAGAGGCCCAGCCCGTAGCCCGGCTCCGCCCTCGCGGTGGGCTCGCGCTCGTAGCGCTCGAAGACGCGGCGCTGGGCCTCCGGCGCGATGCCCACGCCCTCGTCGCGCACCACCAGCCGCGTGTGCTCCGCGTCCAGCGCCGCCACCCGCACCGTCACCGGGTGGCCCCGGCCGAACTTCAGCGCGTTGGCGATGAGGTTGGTGATGATCCGATCCAGGCGGATGCGGTCCCACCGGCCCACCTGCCCGGCTTGCGCCTCCAGCGTCAGCGTGCAGCCCGCCTGCGCGGCGCTCTCCGCGAAGCGGTCCACCACCTCGCGCGCCAGCTCCCCCAGGTCCACGGGCGACGTGTCCAGCACCTGCGTGTTGGACGACAGCCGCGACAGGTCCAGCAGGTCGTGCAGCAATTGTCCCAGCCGCTGCGCCTGACCGCGCGCCGCCGTCAATCCCTGTCGTGCCACCTCGCCCTGGTCCGCCTCCTGCGCCCGCTGCACCTTGCGCAACAGCAATTGCAGGGCATGCAAGGGATTGCCCAGGTCGTGCGCGGTGACGGCGATGAGGTCCACCGCCTCGCGCGCCTCGCGCAAGAGCCGCGTGTTCTCCAGGGCCAGCGCCGCGCGGCCCGCCAGCTCCTCCACCAGCACCTGGTCCCCTGGCGCGAAGCGGCGGTGTCCCCGGGCCGTCATCAGCACGAACACGCCCAGCGTCCTGCTGCCCGCGCGCACCGGCACCACCAGCGACGACCCGATGCCCAGCCGTTCGATGAGCACCCGGTGCTGGGGGCTCTCCGCGACCATCTCCAGTTGCAGCCCGCTCGCCTCCACGTCCAGGAACGAGCGCCCGCTGCGCATCACCTCCCAGATATGCGGGGACGTGCCCGGGCGCGGAGGGAAGCGCCGCAGGCTCTCCCACAGGCTCGCCTCGCGTTCGGGCTGCACGTGCGTGACGGCCCGGGGCCGCAGCTCCCCCGCGGGCGTCAACAGATAGAGGATGCAGCCATCCGCCACCTCCGGCACCAGCAGCCGCGCCAGCTCCGCCACCGTCAGGTCGGGGTCCAGCGACTGGTGGAAGACGCGGCCGGCCTCCGCGAGCAGCTCCTGCATCCGCTCCGTGCGCCGCTGCTGGGTGATGTCGCGCGTCACCACCGCGAAGCCCTGCGGCGCCCCGGACTCGTCGCGCAGCGCGGTGATGGACATCTCCGCCCAGAAGCGCGAGCCGTCCTTGCGCTGCCGCCAGCCCTCGGTCTGCAGCCGCTCCTCGTTCCGCGCCCGCGCCAGGTCCCGCTCGGACTGGCCCGCCGCCGCCTCCTCGGACGTGTAGAAGAGGGAGGCCGGGCGGCCCAGGGCTTCCGCCTCGGTCCAGCCCTGGATGCGCTCGGCGCCCGGGCTCCAGCTCGCCACCCGCCCGCGCGCGTCCAGCAGCACCAGCGCGTAGTCGCGCACGCCCTCCACCAGGGCCTGGAAGCGGTGCTCGATGCTCACCGCCTCGCGCTTGAGCGGTTGCAGTTGGCGGTGGAGCACCCACGCCAGCGACGACGCCACGACCACGCCCAGCGACGACGCCAGCAACAGCAGCCCCAGCTCCCACCGGTCCGCCGCGAGCGCCGCCTGGTGGGCCCGGGTCAGCCGCGCTTGCACCTCCCCTTCCAGCCGGGCCTGGGCCTCGCGCACCCGGGCATGGGCCCGCGCCAGTTGCTCGCGGGCCGCCATCTGGGCCGCCATCTGTTCTGGGCCTTCGGGCGTGTCCCGCAGGGCGAGCAGCGCCGCTTCGTGCGTCTGCTCGGCGCTCCACACCGCGTCCACCAGCGCCTGGTCCTCCGGGGCTAGCAGCCGCTCACGCAACCGCTCGGAGGCGTCCAGGAAGCGCTGCCGGGCCAGGGCCGTGTCCTGGGTGATGGAGCGCCCGCCCGCCAGCAGCGCGCTGTTGGCCAGGGAGACCTTGTCGCTGAAGGACCGCCCCAGGTGCTCCACCTCCAGCAGGTCCACCGAGCGCTCCAGCACCCGCGCCTTGCCGGCGGTCCGCGACGTCAGCAGCGCGCCCACGGCGACCGTCGTCAGCACGAGCGCCACCGCCAGGCTCGCCCCGAGCCCCCACCCGCTGTCCTGTCCGAAGCGACTGGGACGGGCCATGGCCATGGGTGTCCCTCCGCCGCCGGGCACCCAGGCCCCACCCGCGCCCCGCGTCC
>NZ_RAWG01000528.1 GCF_003611735.1 Corallococcus sicarius
CCGCCACGAAGTCGCCCCGGGCCAACGTCGCGCCCGTGCTCATCGTGATGACCAGCCACGCCACCAAGGGCAGCACCGGTGAGCCCACCGGGTTCTACCTGGGCGAGGTCACCCACCCGCTGGCGGTCTTCGACGCCGCCGGCATCCCGGTGGAGTTCGCCTCCATCCAGGGTGGCGAACCTCCGGTGGATGGCCTGGACCTCAAGGACGCCACCAACGCGCGCTACTGGAACGACGCCGCGTTCCGCAAGGCCCTGCGCACCACCCTCAAGCTGGACGACGTGAAGGCGTCTCGCTACTCGGCGGTGTTCTACGCGGGCGGCCACGGCGCGGTCTGGGACTTCCCCGGCAGCGCGGCGGTGCAGCGGGTGACGCGCGAGGTCTACGAAGCGGGCCGCGTCGTCAGCGCGGTCTGCCACGGACCCGCGGCGCTGGTGAACGTCAAGCTGAGCAACGGCGCGTACCTGGTGGCGGGCAAGCAGGTCAGCGCCTTCACCGACGAGGAGGAGCGCACGGTGAAGCTGGAGAAGGTCGTGCCCTTCCTCCTGGCCACCACGCTGGAGCAGCGCGGCGCGAAGCACCAGCCCGCCGCCAACTGGACGCCCAAGGTGGTCGTGGATGGGCGCCTCGTCACCGGTCAGAACCCGCAGTCCGCCACCGGCACGGCGGAGGCGGTGCGAGACCTCGTCCTGAAGCAGGCCGCGCCCGCGTCGAAGTCCGTGCCCTGAGTCCCGCTTCAGGGCGCGGGCTGCGCCGACACGGGGTCCTTGCCGCTCGCGACCAACACCTCGCGCCGCAGCAACAGGCGCGAGTCCTTGTTGGGCAGGATGCGCACCTGGAAGCGGCGCTGGGCCATGTCGTTGGGCGTGAAGACGCCCCGGTCGCTCACGAGCAGCAGCGCCGTGGGCACCACGTACCGCGCCGAGTTGTTGCCGTAGTAGTGCACCAGCACGTGGTACGGCCCGGGCGCCGCCTTGCGCGCCTGGTACAGCTCCGGCCCCAGGCCGTCCGTGATGTCCCAGAACAGCTGCCCGCCCAGCCGCGTTTCCTTGTGCTGGTAGAAGCACTTCTCCCCGTTCGGCTCGATGACCCACAGGTCGATGTCCGTGCTGTCCGAGTTCCAGTGCGTGGTGAGCTGGTAGTCAATGGGCCAGAGATTGGCGAACAGCCGCCGCCCCTGGGGCCCCGTCAGCTCCTCGCGGCGCGCCCTGAGCACCGGGGCCACCTCCGCGAGCCCTGGCTGCCGCTCCAGGCCCGCCAGCATCCGCGCATAGTGGAAGGCCGCCACCGTCCGCACCTCTTCGCCATGCCGCTTCCAGGGGCGCGCCAGCACGATCTCGTAGTTCCGGGCCGCCTCCGGATAGCGCCCCGACGCGTCCAGCGCGAGCGCCTCCTCCAGGAACGCCTGGGGCTCGAAGGGACGGCTGAGGCGCACGTGCTCGAACAGCTCCGCCGCCGCCGGGTACTGCCCCAGCGCCAGCAGGCCGTACCCCACCAGCCGCAGCGCCTCCGCGTCCTGCGAGCGCAGCTCCACCGGTGACGACAGCGCCCTCACCGCGCCCCACGTGTCGCCCGAGAAGGCGCGCTTGCGGGCCACGGCCTCGTAGATCATCACGTCGTCCCGGTTCTCCCGCCGCGCCTTGCGGTAGGCCAGCTCCGCCTGGAGCCGCTCCTCACCGCCCGCGTAGGGTTCGTCCCGCAGCGGCTGGCGCTTCAGCAGCGGAAGCCGCGCCGCCTTCTGCGCGGACAGTCGTGCCACCACCGCGCGGCTGTTCTCCGGCACGTCATCCAGCGCGATGCCCAGGAGCTTGTCGCGGCGCTGGTCCTCTTCCTGGCGCCGCAGCGCCTCCAGGTTCCCCAGGTCCACCTGCTCGTCGCGGACGGCGTAGCGCTGGAAGTCGCCCTCGGACTCCAGCACGAGCAGGGACGCGCGGGCATTGGCCAGCCGGTAGTGCTGGCTGAGCGCCACCACCATCCGGTCCAACCGCACGTCATCCAGGGACACCAGCCGCGACACGAAGAGCTCCGCCCACGCGCGCGGCGCGAACGCGCTGCCCTCGTCGAGCGGCAGGGGGATGCGCAGCGTGCGCTCGGGCGCCGTGCCCGCCTGGGTCACCACCTCCAGCGCCACGGCGCCCTTGCCCTGCAGCCGTCCCGCCACCTGCAGCTCCTGCCCGGGGAAGACGAGGCGCGGCCGGCCCGCCACCACCAGGTCCTTCACGTCCGCGCCCACCACGGACACCCGCGACAGCACCACCGACGCCGCCCGGTGCGCCTTCGCCGCGGCGTCCACCTCCGCCGCGGACAGGACGCTCACCCCGCGCCCGCCGCTGGAGCGCGCCAGCGCGTCGAAGAGCTCCGTGTTCACTGCCGCCTCGCCAAAGCGATACGTCACCCACCGCAGCGACTCCACGCTCGGGTGCCGGGAGAGGAGCGCGTCCACGCGGCTCTGTCCCCAGGTGATGTTGCCGTCGGAGAGCAGGAAGGCCGTCACGCGCTCCCCCGGGGCCGTGGGCTTGAGCCACTCGCGCCCGGCCCGGTCCAGCTCCTCCAGCGCGCCGTCCACGTGCGAGGCCCCCTCCAGGTAGACGCGCTCCAGTTCGGTGAAGCTCGCCTGCCGGTGCGCCGCGTCGTTCACGCGGAAGCCCGGCCCGTGCAGCCAGCGGGGGCGCACGTCGAAGAGGAGCACCGCGTACTCCTTCAACGTCGGGTCCTTCTCCAACAGCGCGCGCAGCGTGGCCGCCTGGATGGCCCAGGCGTTGCCGTCCTCGGAGGACAGCGACGTGTCCACCACCAGCACCGCGCGGCCCGTGGGCGCGCCGTCCGCGCCGGAGGTGAGGTCCGCGGGCAGCCGCACCCGCGCGTGGAAGGCGTGCCCCGCGAGCCCCGCGTCATCCCGGCCCACCAGCACGTCCGCGTCGTCACGCCGCGGCTTCAGGGCCACCGCCAGCGCTCCGTCCCCCGTCAGCTTCGGGAAGTCGTAGACCTGCCAGGCGCCGACCTTGCGCACCTTCGCGCCCGCGTCCGGCTGCACCGTGACCTCCGGCGCGTGTCGCGGATCCACGTGGACGCGCGCGGTGATGCGCACCTCCTGGCCCGCGCCCGGCGGCAGCGGCCATGTGTAGCGCAGCCGCTGTCCGTCGAAGAGGAGCGTCTGCTCATACGCGATGACGACGCGCTTGAGCGACTTCGGCGGCAGGGGGAAGACGCGCGCGCTGAAGGTGGAGGCGCCCGACCACTCGAGCAGCGCGGGGTCCACGTTGCGGCGCACCACGTCCTCGTAGACCTCCCTGGCGCGCTTCTGTTCGACGACGCGGGCCTCCTGGAGGTCGCCCCAGGAGCGCTTCGCCCCCCGGGCCGCGGGCGGCGCGGCGGAGGTGAGGCGCTCCGACTCCGCCGTGGCGTCTCCCAGCGGCGGCAGCAGCTCCGACGACTGGAAGAGCGACGGCGTGTCCACCGTCACCGCCCCCGAGTACAGCGCGAAGCCCGCCACCGTCGCGCCTCCGGGCAGCGGGTAATAGAACGTGCCCTCGAGGCTGCGGCCCGTGTCGTTCTCGAACAGGTGGTCCACCACCGTCCGCGCGCGGGAGCCCTGGATGTACGTGACGACGCGGATGGCGCGGGCCTTGAGGGGCTGGTAGCGACCGTCGTCGCTCATCACCAGCACCTTGGCGGCGCGCGGCGCGGCCTCCACGCGAGGCAGCACCGGCGTCGGGGCCTCGGGTTCAGCGGCCGACTTCTTCGCGGGCTTCGCCGAGGCTTCGGACTGGACGTCGGCGGCGCCTGCCCCCCGGCCCCCGATGCCC
>NZ_RAWG01000529.1 GCF_003611735.1 Corallococcus sicarius
ACAGGGGGGCGCCCGACACCGCGGCAGGCATGACGGGGGAAGGGGCCAAGGAAGGGACCGTCAGGGGCTCGGGGTTGGCGCGGCGTGCGACTTCAGCGCACGACACACGGACACGGCCGGGCCCGACGGCCCGTGTCCACTGGCGCGCTCCTACGGGCAGTAGCGTGCGTAGCGCAGGCCTCGCGTGACCTTGGGCAGCGGGGTCCCTGGCGTGGTCATGTAGTGGATGTACGGATAGCCCACCCGCACCACGCCCCCGTCCTCCGTGTGCAGCGCGGTGTTGATGGGGAAGGCGAGCCCGCCGTCGGACGCTTCCACCGGCAGCCAGGGCGTGGTGCTCCCGCCATCCGTCTCCGGCGCCAGCGTCCGCACGAACAGGTGGCTGGTCTTCGCCGCCGCGTCGTCGTGGTCCAGGAGCATGTGCGAAGGGCCGGTGTCCCCCATGCGCAGCGCGGGCCCGTGGCTGTAGAGCGGGCCCAGGGAATGGCGCTGCCACTGAGCCCCGTCCTTCACCCACCACCAGGCTCCCGCGGCGTCGGAGCCCAGCACGTGCGGGCGCCCCTGCGCGTCCACCTGGAGGTGGAGGCGCGGGCGCGGCGAGTCGAGGGGCACCGCCCATTCCAGGGGCTCCGCCGTCCAACCGCCTGTCGCATCCGTCGCGTACACGGGGATGTCGTCCGCACCACCGCCCGCCGTGCGGAGGAAGAGGACGTGCATGCGATTGGAGGCATCCGCCACCAGCTGCTCCCGGGTGCCCGTCTGCCCGACCTCCTTCAACTGGACCGTCCACCCGGTGGGGCTGCCGGGACGAATCCCGTACACGTAGACCGCTCCTCCGTCGGGGAGGGGGCGCTCGATGAGCACGTGCAGCACGCCCCAGAGGTCGAAGGTGATCGCCGCGGGCCGGCCTTCTCCCAGCGCGTGCGTCTGCCAGGTGCCCCCCCGGTCATGCGCGTAGTAGACCCAGTCGTTCTGCCCGAAGAGGACATGGTGGGCGCCCAGGGAGTCCACCGCCATGCGCACGGCCTGGATGCTCACCACATCGTCGATGCGCCGGGGCGCGTCGCCCGGCTTCGTGGTGCCGACGTAGAGCCGCGACTCCTTCGCATACGCATAGTGGCCCACGCCCTTCGCATCGAAGTGGAAGGCCATCTCCGCGTTGTCCGCGCCCTCGTCCAGCACGCGCGCCGTCCACCCCGGCTCCAGGCACCCGGGTTCCACGGGGCCCGCGTCCGTTGGCCCTGCGTCCTCCGTCCCCGCGTCCTCCGGTCCCGCGTCCCCCGGCCCCGCGTCATGGCCGTCCGGAGGCCCCACGACGATGACACAGACGCCCGCGTCGTTCATGTACGCATGGCCCCGGTCCGGTGGGGTGAGGTTGTCAACGCAGATGGGGTCGCAGCCCGTCAGCAGCAGCGCCGACAGGGCGGCGCCCGACACCGCGGCAGGCATGACTGGAGAAGGGGCCACGGAAGGGACCGTCAGGGGCGCGGGGTTGGCGCGGCGTGCGACTTCAGCGCACGGCACACGGACACGGCCGGGCCCGACGGCCCGTGTCCATCAGCGCCGCAGGGAGACTTCCAGTCCGTACTGCGGATCCATTCCAGTCCGCCCATTCGCGGTGACGCGGTCCATGCCCACCCGGGCCGACAGCCGCAGCTTCATGCCCGCGAGCCGACCCGTGACGCCCGCGGCCACGTGGCTGGTGAGCAACAGCGGGTCCGCCTGACGGAAGCCGGGCGCCACCAGACCCAGCACGCCCCAGCCCATGCCCACCTCCGCGAACAGCGGCGTGCGCGCCGGGTCCTGCAGGCCCACCAGGCCCTCCAGCGTGAAGCGGTGCAGGCGGATGCCATCCCGCGCCGCGAGCGGCGTCACGCCGTAGGCCCCGCGCGCGCCGTAGTACAGCAGGTGTACGGAGGAGGACGGGGTGCGCCACGACAGGCTGGGGCCGGTGGCGAAGCTCGACAGGCCCAACGGCGAACGCCCCGCGCCCAGCCCCAGCTCCCATGCGGAGCCAGGTCCAGACTGCGGGGCGCCCAGGCGCGGCAGCAGGCCGCCGACCACGGGCGGCGCGAAGGTGGTGAAGTCCACGGGCACCAGGCCCGCGGCGACGACGTACTCGTCGTAGAAGGAGCGGTCCAACGGCACGGAGAACAGGCCGCGACGCAGCGCCTCCTCCGCGGGACCGCGCTCCTGCAGCTCCCGGGGATGCAGCTCCGGGGGCCCCGCGGACAGCTGCGCCAGCGTGACGCGCGCCTCCGCGTCCGGCGCGCGCACCCAGTACACGTCGCGCAGCGGCAGCAGTATCTGCGTCCACTGCTGCGGGGCGCGCCGCACGTCCACCAGCCGCTGGCCGTCCGCGTCCTCCACGGACAGGCGCGCGTACTCGAAGCCCGCGGGGAAGGTGACGCTGGGGCCTTCCGGTGCGGGGCCCACCAGCGGACGCCGGGGCGACGCCGTGGGCGCGAAGGCGTTCACCGACAGCCGCGCGGGCATGCCCTTCACGCCGTGCAGCGACGCGGCCACGAAGGCGGCCAGCTCGCTGTACTCCACCTGTCCGTCGCCGTTGATGTCCGCGCCGCCCAGCAGGCCGGAGCGCGCCACGTGGCTGAAGACGCCCGCGCGGATGCGCGACCACTCGTGCGTCTCCCCGTCGTCGCTCTCCGCGAAGAGGGCGCCCACGTTGGGCCGCGACGCCAGCTGCTCGCGCGCGAGCACCCCGCGCAGCTCCGCCAGCAGCGCCGCGTCCGGCGTCCCGCCGCGACGGCCCACCACGCCCGACGCGCGGCACGCGTCCGCGATGACGTGCACGTAGTCCGCGCCCAGCGGATCCACCACCTCCGAGTAGAGGTTGGTCCGGTCCAGGCGCGAGTCGGCGAGCGTGAAGTAGGCGCGGCCCGCGTCGTCCGTGTTGCCGTGGCCCACGTAGACGATGAGCACGTCCACCTGGTGGCCCGCCGCGTGGTCCGCGAGCGAGGCCGCCTGGAGCCGCTTCACCGCCTGATCCACCGCCTCGCGCGTGGGCGCGCGAGCGCCCTTCAGCACGAGGCTGCCCGCCTTGCGCGTGGGCTCGTCCGGGTCCACCAGCAACGTGGTGTCCACGCCCAGGCGCTTGAGCGTCTCCGCCCACAGCACGCCGTCGTCGTCCGCGTAGCGCAGGGGCGCGAGCGCGGGATCATCACTGCCGTTGTGCGCGATGACGAGCGCCCGGCGCACCGTGTCCGCGAATGCCTTCGGAGCCAACAGCAGCAGCGCCG
Organism: Corallococcus sicarius; assembly: GCF_003611735.1. Taxonomy (GTDB): domain Bacteria; phylum Myxococcota; class Myxococcia; order Myxococcales; family Myxococcaceae; genus Corallococcus; species Corallococcus sicarius. The sequence continues at coordinate 3,258 of NZ_RAWG01000529.1, forward strand.
CGCCGAGGAGCATCTCCAGCTTCTTCATGGTCCTCCCTCTACCCGGACCTCCTGCCTGAGCACCACCACCCCCTCCGTCGTCCCGCCACGCAGGGCCGCCAGGGTGGCGTCCGGGTGCTCGGAGAACGTGGCGGTGACCTCGGCCATATCGGACGTCGCGGGCAGGGCGACCGTCAGCTCCAGGGGACCCTCCTCACCGGCCGTGCCGCTCAGCGCGAACGGCCCGTTGACCTCTTCGCGGCCCCCGGCGCGCACCCGCACCGCCACGTGGGTGTAGGGAGGACGGGCACCCGCCGCGAACGCCAGCGTGGCGCCCGGCGCGCAGGCCGTCCCGGTGCGCACCTCGCGCAGCGACTGGCCGGGGACGGCGCAGAAGATGCGCAGCACGGGCTGCGCCAGCGGCACGGTGGGCGGTGCCGGGTCATGGACGACGCCCCGCGGGCTCCACTCGGACTCCGTGGGAGGGGGGCGGAGGGCTGTCTCTTATAAACATCTGACGCTGCCGACGACTAGTCGAGTG
>NZ_RAWG01000052.1 GCF_003611735.1 Corallococcus sicarius
GTGACGGACAGGTGAAGGTGCGGGGCTACCGCATCGAACTGGGCGAAGTGGAAGCGGCGCTGGCCCAGTACGCCGGAGTCCATGAAGCAGTCGTCGTGGCCCGGGAAGACGGAACCGAAGGCAAGCGGCTGGTCGCGTACGTCACGGCGCAGGAGCGCACCGCACTGGAGGCCAGCGAGCTTCGAAGCCACGTGAAGCAGCGGCTGCCGGAGTACATGGTGCCGCAGGCGTACGTGGTGCTGGACGCACTGCCGCTGACGCCCAACGGCAAGGTGGACCGCAAGGCCCTGCCCACCCCGGACACGGAGGGCACCGCGAGCGCTCAGTTCGTGGCACCGCGCACTGTGGCCGAGCAGAAGCTGGCGGCCATCTTCGCGGAGGTGCTGAACGTCGAACGGGTCGGCCTGGACGGAGACTTCTTCGAACTGGGCGGCCACTCGCTGCTGGCAACGCAGTTGGTGTCTCGCGTGCGCGAGGCCTTCCACGTGGAGCTGCCACTGAGGGACGTCTTCGAAGCGTCCACGGTGGAGAAGCTGGCACAGCAGCTGGAGCGCACGTCGGGGTCTGGCGCGACGGTGCAGGCACCTCCATTGGTTCGGGCCTCGCGCGCGGGGCCTTTGCCGTTGTCGTTCTCACAGCAGCGACTGTGGTTCCTGGATCAGCTGGAGCCGGGCAGTTCCTTCTACAACGTGCCCGTGGCGGTGAAGCTCACGGGGAGGCTCGACATCGGAGCGCTGCAGCGGAGCTTCGATGAGCTGGTGCGCCGGCACGAATCGCTCCGCACCACGTTCCAGAGTGAGGGCGGAATGCCCGTGCAGGTCATCTCCGCCAATGCGCAGGCCCGGCTGGAGCTGGTGGAGCTTGGAGCACTGCCCGAGCCTGAGCGTGCACTGGAGGCGAAGCGCCTCGCGGAGCAAGAGGCCGGGCACCCGTTCAACCTGGAGCAGGGGCCGCTGCTGAGGGCGACGCTGCTGAAGCTGGCGGAGGAAGAGCACGTGCTGGTGCTGGTGATGCACCACATCGTGTCGGACGGCTGGTCGATGGGCGTCCTCGTCCGCGAGATGGTGGCGCTGTACGAAGCCTACGCGCAGGGGCGTGCCTCGCCGCTGGCGGAGCTGCCGGTGCAGTACGCGGACTACGCGGTGTGGCAGCGCGGATGGCTGAAGGGCGAAGTGCTGGACGCCCAGCTTGCCTGGTGGAAGCAGCAGCTCCAGGGAGCCCCCAGCGCACTGGAACTGCCGACGGACAAGCCGCGCCCGGCGGTGCAGACATTCCGAGGAGACACGAGGCCGCTGCAGTGGCCGAAGGGGCTCTGGGAGTCGGTGAAGGGACTGGCGCAGCGGGAGAATGCAACGCCCTTCATGGTGTTGCTGGCGGCGTTCCAGACGGTGCTGGGCAGGTACGCGGGGCAGGACGACGTGTGCGTGGGCTCGGCGATCGCGAACCGGACGAGGGGGGAGACGGAGGGGCTGATTGGCTTCTTCGTCAACACGCTGGTGCTGAGGGCGAAGCTGACGCCGGAGCAGAGCTTCCGGCAGTTGCTGGCGCAGGTGCGGGACGTGACGCTGGGGGCGTACGCGCACCAGGAAGTGCCGTTCGAGAAGCTGGTGGAGGAGCTGCAACCTGAGCGTGACTTGAGCCGGGGGCCACTCTTCCAGGTGATGTTCGTGCTGCAGAACGCGCCGGGCGGAGCGGTGAGCCTGTCGGGGCTGAAGCTGGAGGCGGCGGAGTCGTCGGGGAAGACGGCGAAGTTCGACCTGACGCTCGGCCTGGGGGAGTCGGAAGAAGGCCTGTCAGGCGGTCTGGAGTTCAACAGCGACCTGTTTGAAGCCGAGACAATGGATCGGCTGCTGGGGCACCTGCGCGTGCTGCTGGAGGCGGCGGTTGCTGACCCTGAAAAGCGGCTGTGGGAACTGCCGCTGATGGGGCCGGAGGAGCAGCAGCGGTTGGTGAAGGAGTGGAGCGGCACGGCGGCGGAATACCCGCGTGACGCCAGCCTGCACGCCCTCTTCGAGGCACAGGTGCAGCGCACGCCGGAAGCGGTGGCGGTGGAGTACGAAGGCCAGCGACTGACGTACGCGGCGTTGAACCAGCGGGCCAATCAGCTCGCGCACCACCTGAAGACCATGGGCGTGGGGCCCGAGGTGCGGGTGGGGCTGTGCGTGGAGCGCTCGCTGGAGTTGGTGGTGAGTGTGCTGGGCATCTTGAAGGCGGGAGGCGTGTACGTCCCGCTGGATGCCAGCTACCCCCTGGAGCGGCTGTCATGGATGAAGCGCGAGGCCGGAGTGTCACTGCTGGTCGGCCAACGGAAGCTGCTTCAGTCCGTGAGCCTCGACGAAGGTCAGCGGTTGGTGTGCGTGGACACCGAGTGGGGTTCCATTGCACGCCAGCCTGAGAGCAACCCGAGCCCGAGCGTCGGTGGCGACCCTCTGGCCTACGTGATGTTTACGTCGGGCAGCACGGGGCAGCCCAAGGGCGTCGGTGTGCCGCACCGAGCCGTGTCGCGGTTGGTGCTGGGGACGGACTTCGCGCACTTCGGGCCGGAGGAGGTGTGGCTGCAACTGGCGCCCATCTCCTTCGATGCTTCGACGCTGGAACTCTGGGGCGCCCTGCTGCACGGGGCGAAGTTGGTGGTGTACCCATCGGGCACGCCCTCGCTGGAGGAACTGGGCCGCGCGCTGGAGGCGTCGGGCATCACGTCGCTGTGGCTGACGGCCGCACTCTTCGAGCAGATGCAGGCGAGGCAACCGCAGGCCCTGGCGAAGGTGAAGCAGGTGCTGGCCGGTGGCGACGTACTGCCCGTGGGCCGCGTGAAGGAGCGGCTTGCCTCCGGAGGTGTGCTCATCAACGGGTACGGCCCGACGGAGAACACGACGTTCTCCAGCACCTGGCGGATGGAGCGGCCCGAGGACGTGGGCACCTCCGTGTCCATCGGCCGGCCCATCCGGAACACAACGGGGTACGTGCTGGACGGGGCGATGCAGCCGGTGCCGGTGGGCGTGCCGGGTGAGCTGTACGTCGGAGGCGAAGGCCTGGCCGTCGGGTATGTGAACCGGCCCGAGCTGACGGCGGAGCGCTTCATCCCCAATCCCTTCGGAGACGGAGCGCGGCTCTACCGCACGGGCGACAAGGTGCGGTGGTTGAACCACGGCACGCTGGAGTTCCTGGGTCGCACGGACACGCAGGTGAAGGTGCGGGGTTACCGCATCGAGCTGGGCGAGGTGGAAGCCGCACTCGCCCTGCACGCCGGGGTTGGCGAAGTGACGGTGGTGGCGAGAGACGAGGGTGCGGAAGGCAAGCGACTGGTGGCGTACGTCACGGCACAGGAAGGCGCGGTGCTGGAAGCCAGCGAACTCCGGAGCCACGTGAAGCAGCGACTCCCGGAGTACATGGTGCCTCAGGCCTACGTGGTTCTGCCCACGCTTCCCCTGACGCCCAACGGCAAGGTGGACCGCAAGGCCCTGCCCGCACCGGAGTCCACGGCGGAAGGCGCGCGGCGTGAATACGAAGCGCCTCGCACGCCCACGGAAGAGCTGCTGGCCGGGCTGTGGGCCACGGTTCTCCGTCACGAGAGGGTGGGGCGCCACGACGACTTCTTCGAAATGGGCGGCCACTCGCTGCTGGCGACGCAGCTCGTCTCGCGGATCCGTGAGTCCCTCCAGGTGGAGCTGCCGCTGCGCGAGCTGTTCGAATCCCCCACGGTTGCTCGGCTGGCGCAGCGAGTGGAGGTCGCACGGGCTGCCGCGGCAGGTGTCCAGGTCCCGCCCTTGAAGCGGGCTTCACGCGACGGCGCGCTCCCCCTGTCGTTCGCCCAGCAGCGCCTGTGGTTCCTGGATCAACTGGAGCCGGGCAGCACTGTCTACAACGTGCCCTCGGCGGTGAAGCTGACCGGCACCCTGGACGTGGCCGCGCTGGAGCGGAGCTTCGACGCGCTGGTGCGTCGGCATGAATCCCTGCGCACCACGTTCCGGATCGAGAGCGGCGCGCCCGTGCAGGTCATCGACCCCCAGGGCCACGCACGCCTCAAGGTGGTGGACCTGCGCACGCTGCCGGAGGCCCACCGTGAAGTGGAGGCGAGGCGTCTCGCGCAGGATGCGTCGCAGCACCCGTTCAACCTGGAGCAGGGGCCGCTGCTGAGGACCTCGCTGCTCCTGCTGTCCGAGCAGGAGCACGTGCTGGTGCTGGTGATGCACCACATCATCTCCGACGGCTGGTCCATGGGGCTGCTGGTGCACGAGCTGACGGAGCTCTACGCGGCCTTCTCCCAGGGCCAGACACCACGGCTGCCGGAGCTGCCGCTCCAGTACGCGGACCACGCGGTCTGGCAGCGCGAATGGCTCCAGGGAGAAGTCCTGGAGGCGCAGCTCGGCTACTGGAAGGAGCGGCTGGAAGGAGCACCTCGCCTGTTGGAGCTGCCCACGGACAAGCCCCGTCCCGCGGTGCAGTCGCTGGAAGGCGCCTTCGCTCCCTTCTCGCTGGGCCGAGAGCTGTCCCAGGCGGTGCATGTGCTCGGCCGCCGTGAGGGCGTCACTCCGTTCATGGTCTTGCTGGCGGCGTTCCAGGCGGTGCTGGCGCGCTACTCGGGTCAGGACGATGTGAGCATCGGCTCGCCCATCGCGGGACGTACGCGGGCGGAGACGGAGGGGCTCATCGGCTTCTTCGTCAACACGCTGGTGCTGCGGACACGGCTGGACGGCCATCCCTCCTTCCGCGAGCTGCTCGCCCGGGTGCGCGAGGTGACGCTCGGCGCGTACGCGCACCAGGACGTGCCTTTCGAGAAGCTCGTGGAGGAGCTGCGTCCCGAGCGCAGCCTGAGCCACGCGCCTCTCTTCCAGGTGATGCTCACGTTCGACAGCACGCCCAAGGCAGTGGAGCAGGCCCGGTCCGGCCTGACGCTCCAGCCGGTGGAGGTGGAGCACCGGGTGGCCCGGTTCGACCTCACGCTCGGTTTCGTGGACGGCGAGGACGGCCTCACCGGAGGGCTGGAGTACAGCACTGCCCTGTTCGAGCCCGCGACGGTGGAGCGACTGCTGGGACACCTGAAGGCGCTGCTCGAAGGCGCCATCGCCGAGCCCGAACGCTCCGTCTTCGCGCTCCCCCTGTTGGGAGCGGCGGAGCAGCGGCGGTTGTTGGTGGAGTGGAACGACACCGGCTCCGGAGGGCCCGCGGATGCGTGCCTCCACACGCTCGTGGAGCGACAGGCTGCGATCACCCCCGACGCGGTGGCGGTGGTCTCCGGCGACGTGGCGCTGACGTACCGGGAACTCGACCAGCGGGCGAACCGGCTGGCGTGGCAGTTGCGCGGCCTCGGCGTGGGGCCCGAGGTGCGCGTGGGCCTCTGCGCGGAGCGCAATGCGGAGCTGGTGGTGGCGGTGCTCGGCATCCTCAAGGCGGGCGGCGCCTACGTGCCTCTGGACCCGGCGTACCCGCCCCAGCGGCTGGCCTTCATGCTGGAGGATGCGAAGCCTCGGGTGCTGGTGGGGCAGCGCGCGCTGTTGGACTCGCTGCCTTCCGTGGACGTGGTCCGGGTGGTGCTCGATGAGGCGCACGGCTCCGCGGCGGAGTCCGGGCACGCGCCTGTCTCCGGCACGGCTCCGGATCACCTGGCCTACGTGCTGTTCACGTCAGGCAGCACGGGTCGTCCCAAGGGCGTGGCGTTGGAGCACCGGAGCGCCGTGGCCTTCCTGCGCTGGACGGCGCGGGCCTTCGCCTCGGACGAGCTGGCGGGTGTCCTGGCCTCCACGTCGCTCAACTTCGACCTGTCCGTCTTCGAGCTGTTCGCACCGCTCACCCGAGGCGGCGCCGTGATCATGGCGCGCAACGCGCTCGAACTCCCGTCGCTTCCGGCGGCCCAGAGGGTGACGCTCATCAACACCGTGCCGTCCGCGATGGCGGAGCTGGTGCGCGCCAACGCCGTGCCGGATTCGGTGCGCACGGTGAACCTGGCCGGAGAGCCGCTCGCCAACTCGCTGGTGCAGGCCCTCCACGAGGCTGCCCCCGGCGTGGAGCGGGTGCTCAACCTCTACGGTCCCACCGAGGACACGACGTACTCGACCTGGGCGCTGGCGCCCCGAGGAGCCACGCGAGAGCCGACCGTGGGCCGGCCGCTCGACGGAACGCGCGCGTACGTGCTGGATGCGCTCGGCCAGCCCGTGCCGCAGGGTGTGGCGGGCGAGCTGTACCTGGGCGGCGCCGGCCTGGCCCGTGGCTATTTCGACCGGCCTGATTTGACGGCCGAGCGCTTCGTGCCGGATCCGTTCAGCCAGCAGCCTGGGGCACGGCTGTACCGCACGGGAGACCGCGTGCGGTGGCTGCCCGAGGGCGTGCTCCAGTACCAGGGCCGCATCGATCAGCAGGTGAAGGTGCGCGGCTTCCGCATCGAGCTGGGCGAAATCGAGGCGACCCTGCGCCGACACGCGGACGTGCGTGAGGCCGTGGTGCTCGCGCGCGAGGAGGGGATCGAGGCCCGACGCCTGGTCGCGTACGTCGTGCCCCAGCCGAAGGCGGTGCCTGATGCGGCCGACCTGCGGCGCTTCGTGAAGGAGCGACTGCCGGACTTCATGGTGCCGTCGGCCTGCGTGGTGCTGGACGCGCTGCCGCTGACGCCCAACGGCAAGGTGGACCGCAAGGCCCTCCCAGCGCCGGAGGCCCTTCGTTCGGAGCCGGAGCGGGTCCACGTGGCGCCGCGCGACGCGGTGGAGCTGCTGCTCGCCGGCATCTGGAAGGAGCTGCTGGGTACAGGCCCCATCAGCATCACGTCCGACTTCTTCGAACTGGGAGGCCACTCGCTCCTGGCGATGCGGATGATGTCGCTCATTCGCGAGCGCCTGGGTCGCACCCTGCCCGTGGTGTCGCTCTTCCAGGCGGGCACGATCGAGGAGCTGGCCGCGAGGCTGCGTCATCAGGCCCCGGGGCACCTGTCTCCCCTGGTGCCACTGACGAGCACGGGCACGCGGCGACCCTTCTTCTGCGTCCATCCGGTCAGCGGCAACGTCCTGCCGTATCTGGAGCTGGCGCGGAGGCTCGGGCCGGATCAGCCGTTCTACGCGTTCCAGTCACCGGGCCTCGAGGGAGAGCGCGCGCCGCTGGAGACGGTGGAGGCCATGGCCGCGTGCTACGTGGAGGCGCTGCGAGCCCTCCAGCCCTCTGGCCCCTACCGGCTGGGCGGCTGGTCCCTGGGAGGCGTGGTGGCCTTCGAGATGGCGCGCCAACTGGAGCAGCAGGGCGAGCAGGTGGAGCAGCTCGTGCTCATCGACGCCTACGCCTTCGACCAGCGCCCGTCGGAGGACGTGGGCGCGGAGTGGATCGCCGCGCGGTTCGTGGAGTTCACCGCCCGGCTCCTTGGCCTGCCCGTGCCCGAACTGGCGACGCTGGACCGCCTGCTGGAGATGGGAAGGAGCACCGGCGTGCTGCCCCAGGGATTCGGACCCGAACAGCTCCAAGCCCTGTACCGCGTCTACGAGAGCAACCTCCGCGCACTCTGGCGCTACACACCGGGACGCTACGCTGGCCGCGTCACCCTGCTGCGCGCGAGCGAAACGCAGGTCCCCACGGGTCCGGATGGCGGCTGGGACGCACTTGCTGACGGCGGAGTGGAGGTGCACGAAATCCCCGGCGACCATCACTCCATCCTCCGGATGTCGGCGCTCGACGAAAACCTGCGCGGGCAATCATGACTTCACGGACTCAAGGTGACGGGCTCGCCTCCACATCCGAGAGCGCGAAGTCATCCATGGTGAGCGTGCCGACCTGATCGATGGACAGCCCGACGCTGAGCGCCCGGGCTTCGGAGGGGGCCGCGGGCGTGGTCCACTCGGCGAAGGTGTAGCTGGTTCGCGCGGGCAGCAGGGGGCCCTGGGCCCAGTAGTCCCAGGCGCCCGCGCTGTTCCGGTAGTACGCCTTGAACCGCACCGGCGTGGTGGCCTTGTACCAGGCGGTGATCCGGTAGTGATGCCCCGCCGTCACCGGAGGCGTGCAGCTGCTGTCGTCCTGCCGGGTGATGAGCTTCCGGTCGCCGCTGGAGATCTGCGTGATGCGCACCTGCTGGGCCCAGCTCCCTCCGTGGGCATCCGAGGTCCGCGTCCAGGTGAACGTATTGGTCCCGAAACCGCCGCGCTGCCAGCAGTCCGGCGTCCCATCCCCGTTGGCGTCCGCTTCGAGCGAGGGGTTCTTCAAGAGCTGCGAGGGCGGCCAGCTCACGGGCGGCTTCAGCACGCCGCCGATGACCGCGTCCATGGTGGCGACGGTGGTGCCCCTCGACGCGCGAGGCTGAAGCCAGTCCAGGAACGCCGACAGCGTGGCCGGCGCGGTGGAGTAGGTCTGCGGTGGGTTGCACGGCCCGCAGAGGTGGTGGAAGACGATGGGCACCCAACCGCCTCCCGCCTCCTCCGCGCGCAGGACGTAGTTCTTCAGGTCCGTGAGCGTGGTGGTGGCCTGCACGGAGCCGTGGGTGCGGATGGCATACGCGTCTGCGGGCGGCACGGGCTCGGCGTACGGGTTGCCGCTGCCGCCGGTGGCGGTGCGCAGGCCGCCGCTCTCCCTCGCCGAGTTGTAATTGCAATCCTTCACAATCTGCCGCGTGGTCGAGTCCTTGTCGCCGAAGGGGTACGCGAACGAGGTGACGCGGAGGCCGGCGTTCAGCAGCGCGACCCGGTCGTTGCAGATCTCCCTGCGCTGCTCGTCCGCGGAGAGCTGGGTGAGACGCGGATGGGTCAGCGTGTGACCTCCAATCTCATGGCCGGCGGCCTGGAATGCGCGCACCTGGGCGAGCGTGAGGCGGCCGGACAGTCCCATCCGGGTGCTGTGGACGTAGAAGGTGCCGCGCATGCCATGGGCCTCCAGGATGGAGGCTCCTGTCGCCTGCGTGGCCAGACCATCATCGAAGTTCAGCGAGACGACGACGTGACCGGGCAGGAGGGCGAGGGCCGGACGCGTGGTTTCCATGGCGGAGGAGCTCCCGTGCGCGCGCAGGCGAGGGTGGGCGTCCGCACCGGGCACGCACGGGCGACGGCGCGAAGCATCCACCCGCAAGGTGTGCATGGCCGTGGCCTCGCGCCGGGCCGATGCCCCCAGGGACGAGGGGGCTGCTCAACGCGATGCATTTCCCCGCTGGGTGTCCAGGGCGCAGGTCTGTTTCCGCGATGACCTCCAGGCCGTTGCCGTCGTCCATGCACACGGAGCGCTCGCGCGTGCCGCCCCCCCTTCCACGACGAGCAGCACCAAGGTGGGGGCAGGGCCGGGGGGGCCTTTTCCAGCTGGAAAGGTTTTGGGGGCGTTGGAACTCCCTCAGTGTCCGGGGCTGATTCCTTCGAGGATTTGTCGTGCGCCGTTCACGTCGAGGAATGAGCTTCCCAGCATTTCAGCCACTGCCGCCTCGGGGAGTGCGTCCTGGAATTTGCTCAGGCGGTACGCGGGGATCCTTGCTGTAATGGACGGGATCCTGCCGGGCGCAGACCAGAACCCGGCGTTGGAGACGCCCGCCAATCCTTGGGCGACTTCCTTGTGCGACGCGCCCGCGCCGCTGATTCGCACGAAGAAGTTGTCTGGAACCACCTTCCAACCATGTGCGAGTTCAAGCGCGTACTTCAGGGTGTGATTGATGCGCCCGCCAGCGAAGTTCCACCAGAGCGCGTTTCCGTCGGAATCAATCTGCACCGCAGGCCCCACACGGCGGAGGAGTGGGCCGAGGTCATCCCTCAGCGCTTGAAGTGCTCGGACGGCTCCCTCCTCAAGGTAGGCGATGGGCATGTCTGCCTCCAGGACGGCCCGGATGCGCTGACACACTTCACGGCCAAGGAACTGCGGCATGAATCCACCCCAGGTGGGTTTCTTCCCGGCTGGGGCGGTGCGCACGTGCACTTCCCGGTCGCTGTGGACGAGCCTGTCCACCACCCAGGCGCGGCCTCCGAGCAGGAACGAACTCATGCCCTCCACGAGCCGCTCGACGAAGGCAGGCTCAATGGACCCCAGTTCCTGCGCGCCTGCGAGCACTCGGTACATCACCGGGCTCGTGAAGACGGCGTACAACTCGGCGAAATTCTTCCGGCCGAAGAGCCGCTCGGCACGGTCCCCCAACGAGAGCTTGCCGCCGGACTCAAAGAGGAAGTCCTTCGCGATCAGGTGTCGGAGGAGTGCCTGGAACTCTTCGACGGAAATGCCCTGGAAGTCCGACACACGCGAGAGCTGCATCCAGGCATCCTCGGGGGAGATGGCCCCGAACTGGAGTGAGAGCGCCATGAGTTGCTGCACCAGCACGGGCCAGCAGCGCGGCTGGACGGGAACGGCTTCCACCCAACCCGTGCGGGCCTGTTCGATGAGCGCGATGGCCAGCAGCAGCGAGTCGGTGTCCTCGCAGAGGAACGCCATGTTCGAGACCTGTCCGGCGCGGCGCCCTGTCCGTCCAATCCGCTGCAGGAAGGACGACACGGTGGAGGGCGCATTCACCTGCAGCACTGCATCCAGGTCGCCCACGTCGATGCCGAGTTCGAGCGTGGACGTGCACACGATGCAGGCGTCCCGGCCATGGTGGAAGCGGTCTTCGGCGAGTGTTCGTTCCTCGAGTGACACCGAGCTGTGATGCACGAAGACGTCGGTGCCCTGGCCCCGCATCCGTTCCGATACCGCTTCGGTGAGCGAGCGTGTCTGGCAGAAGAACAGGCTCTTCTTCCCTCGCGCCAGCCCAGCGCCTGATCGCGCGATATCCGAGACAGTGCCCGGGAGGCTGACCGAAAGCTTCCGTTGCGTCGGCTGCCGGGGTGGGTCCACCACTGCTCCGTCACGGCGGGAGGATCCTTTCAGCCAGGTGAGGATTTGAGCCGGGTTCCCCACGGTGGCGGACAGGCCAACCCGCTGAATGTCTCCGCCACCAAGCGCCGCCAGCCGCTCGATGACGGAAAGCAGGTGTGCCCCCCGGTCTGTCCCGGCAAGCGCATGGATCTCGTCCACGACGACGTACTTGAGCTGCGAGAACAGCGACTGCACGGGAACGCGCGGTGAAATGAGCATCACCTCCAGCGATTCCGGTGTGGTCATCAGCAGCTCACAGGGCTCCTTGACGAAGGCACGTTTCGCCCGGTCCGGCGTGTCTCCGTGCCACACGAAGCGACGAAGTCCGACCATCTCGGTGTACGTCCCAAGCCGTTCCTCCTGGTTGTTGAGGAGTGCCTTGATAGGCGCCACGTACAGCGCACCCACCCCCGAGACAGGCCGCTCGATGAGCTCGGCCAGCACGGGGAAGAGGGAGGCTTCCGTCTTCCCTCCGGCGGTGGGTGCGAGGACGACCGCGTTCTTGCCGTCGAGCAGCACCTCCGCCGCGAGCTCCTGCACGGGCCTGAGCCCGGTGAACCCGAGGCGGCTGACGATGGCCTCCTGCAAACGCGGGGGGAACCGGGAGAACGCGCTCATGGGGGCCTCAGAAGTTCACGACCTCGTAGCCCTGGTTGTCGCCCGGGTCGGGGTCGTACTCGGGCTTGCCCTCGCGGAGGCTTGCCTCGGTGTGGGTCAGCGCAGGCTCAATGGGCGGCTTGCCCGGAGCTGGCCGGAACTCCGGTTCCTGCTCGACAATGTCGAACACGCTTACCAGGCGGCGCAGGAACTGTCGGGGCACCACGCCCACGTCGGCGCGAAGCCCTGATGAGACCTCCTGCACCAGCGAGTCCAAGTAGTCCGGGGTGACTGTCACCTCGAAGCGGCGACGGTCGGTTGTCGGGTACATGGAGCGGAGCTTCATCCCGACCTCCTTCAGCCGCTTCAAATCGAATGGCTTGAGCGCGAGCTGTGGCTGCTTGAGCGGTGCGAAGCCGTCCACCTGCGTGAACTGGATGCGCTCATGGAGCGGCTGAAGACCCTTCACGCCCCGGTTCGTGTCGAAGAAGTCGGGCGTGCCGGTGAAGACCCAGAGCAGTCCAGGGAATCCGCTTGCGGCATCCAGGATCTGCCGCATCCCGTTCAGTGACTTCTGACGCACGTCCGCCTTCATCCGGAGGATGGTTTCCGCCTCGTCGATGATGATGACGAGCCCCGCGTAGCCCGCGCCCTTCACGATGGCCAGGATGCCCCGCAGGTACGCGAGCGCATCGGTGCTCTGGATCTCCCCCTTGATGCCGGCCAGCTTCTTGGCGCCCGCCGCGACGTTCTCGCTCCCGGACAGCCAGGAGAGCAGGGCGGAGGCGTCCGCGAGCTGACCCTTCTGCTTCAGCTCGAAAATGGTCCGCACCACGCGCACGAAGTCGGCGGGCACTTCGTTGCTCGTCCGGGCGACCAACTCCTCGTCCAGCTTCGCGAGCACCGCGGCATCGAACCCTGGCGCGTCCGGATCCTTCCCCAGGGCGATGAGTGACTCCTCCACGCTGGCGACCCAGCGGTCGAGGATGTCTGCGAGCGCGCCAAGAGGACACGCGCTGGTGCCCAGGTTCCCCACGACCTTCCGGTACACGTTGTCGAACCGGTGGAAGTGCAGGTCGTTGTCCGAGACCACGACGAAGCTGGTTGCGAAGCCGCGCTCCTGGGCATCCACGGTCGTCAACCGGGCCAGGAACGTCTTGCCGCACCCATAGCCGCCCCGGAGGAACTTGACGCTCCCTTCACCGTTCCGGGCCAGGTCCAGCATCCGGTGCAGCTCGCCACGCTCGCGCTCGATGCCGACGGCGAAGGTCTCTAGACCGCGCTCGGGAACGGTGCCTCCGCGGAGGCTCTGGAAGACGTGCTCGGTGTCCCGCTGGCTCAGGGGCATGGTGTTCTCTCGAAGAAAGGAGGCAAGACGTTCTCGACACAGTAGCGCGGTGGATGCACCGCACGCGCATCTCAGACGCGCTGGTACCGCTTGCCCTCCGAGGTCATCAGCACCTGCACCTCGAAGGTGAGCTTGTCCCGGAAGGAGTCGAAGCGCGCGGCGAAGGCGCGGGCCTTGCGCGGGTGGCCGAGCAACTGCACGAGCTCCCCCTCGTTGAGGCTGCCGAACTGCTGCAGGTGGTCGAACACCTTCCCGGCGTCCGCATCGCCCAGTTTTTCACCCCAGTGCTCCAGGGCCTGGGGCGGCTGTGCCGGCGGAACCTTGGGAGACGGTGTCGCGGTCACGTCCGGCTCCTTCCGCGACGTGGGGACGTAGGAGACCGGGTAGGCGGTGGGCGGAGATGCCGTCACTGTCTGGTCGCTCGCCAGGACCAGCTCGACCGAGAGTCGCTCGTTCACCGGGCCTTCGAGGACGAAGTAGACCTCGGTCCAGTCGCTCGTTCCCGGGCGGAGACGGAGGCCCGCGGCCTGGGCAACCGCGTCGGGGCCGATGACGTCCTTCACCACCAGTTGGATGTCCGGGCGGCCTGGCACCCGCATCGCTACGTCCATCGGCTGCGCGCTGGCGAAGTCCAATGGGGCCTGGCCACTTTCCCGGGCGGGACTGACGCGCACGCGGAGCCGCTGGACGCCCAGGGCCGCGCTGGCGGGTTCGCATTCGAGGCTGAAGCGACGCCCTGTGTCCGCAGCGGCGCGTTTGCGCGAGACGTGCAGCACCGGGATGACACGCTCCTGGAGCGAATTGCCTCCGTGCGTGAAGGACCCAGGCGTCCTTCCCACGTCGTACTCAGCGGTGTCCTCCCGGAACACCAGGAAACCCGGGGCGTCGTAGTGGAGCGAGGCAAGCGGCACGCAGAGGTGGCCCGCATCCGTGCGCTCGGTGGTGCTGAACACGTAGCGCCGGTCCGCCTGTCCGCGCGAGTCGAACCCGTGCGCCCGGACGCCACGCTGGAGGAGGAAGCCGTGGTCCGAGGTGAAGATGAACTGCTGCACGCCCGCGAGCTCGAGTTGGTGTCTCGCCGCGACGATGTCCCGAAGGATGTCGCCGAAGACACGGACCCCGAAGCCGCTCTCGCCAGCTTGATCCAGCTCGATGCCGTGGATGACGACGAGCTGCGCCTGGGAGACGCGGTGCTTCAGCTTGGCGACGGACGTCTGTCCAACCTCCGCCAGGGGGATCGTGAGCGGCGGCTTTCCGGCGGCTCGTGCGCCCATGGCCTTCACCCTGTCGTCGGGACGGGTGACCATGGCCTCTCCGGTGCGGAAACCGGTGATGCGGCCCTCCTTCAGGATGGGACTGAGCCGACCATCGCGGTCGACGGGGGCCAGGGCATTCATGCCAACCGCAGTGATGGTGGGCAGCTCCGCCAGCCGGGCGCGGAGGTCCACCTGGACGCCGCTTCCCAGCAGTTCATCGCGGAGCTCCAGTGCCATCTCGAAGCGGAGCGCGTCCAGGACGAAGAGGGCGACCTTTGCTCCGGGCACAAGAAGGGGCAGGACGGTCTGGTCGAAGATGCTTCGCTGCTGGAAATCGGTCGAGGGAAGGGCGCCATGCTCACGGCAGATGCGCGCGAAGTCCTTCGCGAGTCGATCCGCCCAGTCCGCCCACGCGAAGCGGAGCTGTTCGAAAGCCAGGTCGAGGGCGGTGAGCTCTGGGAGTAGCGGCCCATAGAGCGCGGCGTGGCGCTGCTCGAAGTGTCGGTGGGCCAGGTCGACGGGCGCGGCGATCTCCACGTAGCGCTGAATGGCCTCTTCAAGCCCGGTGGCGTGCTCCAGGGAATGCTGGGCACCGAGCAGGGTGACACCAAGCCGTGCTGCGTCCCCCACCAGCGTCCAGGCCCAACGGCGGGGCTGCTCCTGCTGCACCCAGAAGCCCTGGCTCGCCTCGTGGGCCTCGAACCAGTGCAGGGCCTGAGGGTAGTCGCCAGCGGCAAGCGCCTGCACCGCACCTCGGTAGATGGTGAGCGCCTCGAACTGGAAGGTGTCGATGCGGCCCAGGTCTTTCGGCTCGGTGTCCTCCTTGTCGCGGAGCCAGAGCTCCACGCCGAGCGCCCACGTCCGGTATCGCTCCGGCTGCTGCTGACGGAGGCGCACGGCTTCCTTCTGGCATCGTTGGACTGTCTGCTCTGGCAGCGCGTGCAGCCGGGCGAGGTCAGGGTGACGGGGCAGTCGGCGGAGGTCGTGCACGAACTCGACGCAGAGGAGCCACGCGACGACGGCTTCGGTCAGGTCGGGGATGAACTTGAACCACTGTTCGTCTGTGCCGAAGAGCATCTCCGCACGGGCGCGAAGAGCGGGCTCCACGTTCTGGAGGTTTTCCGCCGCCATGCCGGTGAGCTGATTGAGGAGCTCCGGGGCGCTCAGGTGGGAGATCCACTCGACGTGGGTGTCCACGGCGGGGTCACCGGTCTGGGCCAGCCACGCGTCAGCAGCAGCGAGCGAGAGTCCAGGCGCGGCGATGAATGCCTCGATATCCGGCAGCGGGCGGCGCCCGTTGGCGGCAACGCTTACGAGTGAAGCTAGGTTCTGCTGGAAGGGGTGCGCGCTCTCGTAGAGTTCAAGCAGAGGCGTGCCGCGGACCGAATTGGGGCTCTGCTGCGCGGGGAGGTTGTTGTAGCCGGGGAGATGGACGAGCAGCAGGGGCTTGTCAATGGTGCTGCCCTCGTGCTCAAGCGCAAGCATCAGCTCAAGAAAGCTGCCTCGGAATGCGAGTACAGGCACTGGGAACTGCTTCGCCTGGGCCCGCTTGCGCAATTCATCGACGAAGCCGGTGTACGTGCTCTCGGCGTCCAGCCATACGACCAGCTTCTTGTCGTTCAGCGCGGAGAGGAGCTTCAGTTCGAGGAAGGCGCTGACCTGCCCGGAGGGGGTGCTCATGCCGAAGCTGCCTCATCGTCCTCGACCTCTTCGTCCTGCGCTTCGGAGAGATCGAGTTCCTCCTGATCCTGCTTCCGGGCCTTGCGCTCGCGCCGCGCTTGTTCTGCAGCCTCAAGCTCCCGCACTCGCGAGGGCTGCGTATCAAGGAAGGCTGTTCGCAGGGCGTCGGCATCTTTCTCGTCCAGCTTGAAGTCCGGGCCAAGCTCATCCTGGAGTCGGAGTTCCCACTGGTATGCCTTATCCGGGTAGTACTTCCAGAAGCAGCCGTGAGCCACCGCAAGTGATGGGTCCTTCCGGCACTTCGCCTCCACGCGGGACGGGAAGTAGCGTGCGGCGAGGTGGGACCAGTCGTAGTCCTTCCTGCCCTTTGCGTTGGCGAGTTCCTTCCACCACTTCTTTGGGTCCTTCCACATGGGCTCAAGCAGCGGCCAGAGCGCGGCGCTATTCACCATTACGCCGTCATCGAGATCCATTTTGTACGGGCCATCCGCCTCGCGACGCTCGGTCTTGTCGTCTGGGCACGAAGGCCCCCTCTCGTCGATCTCTTGGACCTTGTCGATGAAACTATCGAGTTCATCCAGTAACTTCTTGTGCTGAACGTAGCTCCTTTCCGCGTCGGTGCGAATTCTTCTGTCTGGGCTTTGGCGTGCAGTCTGCAAATCTGCGAGAGTACCTTGAATCGCCCTTTGCTCTGGGAGGAGGTGGTAGGCGAGGAGGGTACTTAAGGTAGCGTCTGACCAGCTGTGGACTGAAATGAAAGCGATAAACGATTTCCTGGCTGAAGATAGTGGAAGGTAGATTGGTCGATTCTCGTAAATCTTTCGGTGATAATTAAAGAAATCTCCATGGATCCATTCTTCCAGTGATAGGGAACTCATCTGATTCTTCCTGTTTTCCCATTCCCGCAGTAGGCCGTGGCATGTTGGGCCCTCCAGTCGAGTTCGGAGAGAACTGAAAAGAATGCCGTTTGTGGCGGACGTTGATGGCGAATCCGGAATGCGACGGCCTTTGCCCTCTTGGTCAAATCGGCCCAGTGTTACGCCGATTTGGAATGAAAGGGCTTGAATCGCTTCGGGTGGATGAGTCTCGATTGCCACTGGTAGCGTTTCGTCTGAAGCGTTCTTTGCAACTGCCAAATACGCCCAGGCCTTGATGGATTCCCAGTTGGTTTGGCCTGGGATTTGGAATTCGCTGGAGGTTTCTCGGTTCGATTCTGCAATTTCAAAAGCTTTGCGAGTTGTGTGGTAGATAAAATCCCAGTCATTGATTTCAAGCAATGGGAGCCGGTTTGCGTCTCCAACCTGAAATGCTATGGATGGGTTAATTTCTTCTAGGATCTTTCTGGCATAGGGAGAGTTCATCTGGCAAAGGGTCTTGCCGATGGTTGTCGGGTACACTGAAGGTGCCGAACTGTCGATCAGGGAGCGGAACCAATGGGCTCCTGCTGTGAAGGTGCTTCCGATGCGAGTAAATGAAAGCCCTGATTTGAAGTAGTAGGCCTCGTTGCGAATCTGCCTTGTGTGCGTGCCGTACAGGTGCTCTGCGTTGACTTTGACCTCAAGCCCACGGTGATGCCATCGGCAGATGTCGTCGCATGCGCCAAACCAAGTTGCGTTTTCGCTTCCCTTTACTGTTCGCGCCCATGTGGTGTTCCATTGCTTGGGCATCTCTCTGTCGGTACGTACAGATAGTACGGAGCCCTCCGGGGCTTCCCACCACTTGCGAATAAATCGTAGGTTGTTTCCGCTATTTAGTCCGAAGCGAGCGGGACTGCTTTCGCCAAGTTTTGGTGTGTTTGCATATGTGTCAACCCTTGCCTTGGGCCACCAGTAGAGCAGTGGAGCGCCAGGGAGTGGGTGGAGCCATTCGGTTCGGAATTCATTTCTCCCAACTTGCGCGAGCACTGCCATTCGCTTTCGGGCGGTGCGGTTGCGGTCGTACGACTTGTCGCTTAGCGGCGTGGGTTGCATCGCGACGCTCGGCTCTGTTGTGGTAGACGACCTCCGGAATACCGACATGGCTGTGGCGAGAATCTCATTTGGGACCTCGTCAAATGCGCCGCGATCGACATCCCCAATTATTCGTAGGTCATAATTCTTAAGTAAATTCTCTCGGAGGTCCGTGAATCCGCTCAGGAACATCCAGTTCCGCATCGTCACCATCGCGGACGCACCGCCGGGCCGGCAGAGTTCGAGCCCCCGTTCCAAGAATGCTGCGTACAGGTCTGACTTGCCGCGCGGGTAGTGTCTCGCGATGTACCCAGCGTCCTTCATCCGGGAGGTGCCCTGATAAGGCGGATTCGCGACGACCAAGTGGTATTCGCCTTCTCGTGCGATGCTTGCGAACCGGAGGCCCGCCGTCAGTTGCTGGCCGCGAAGTCTGAGTCCCAAATCTTCTTCACCGGAGTGCTTAGCAAGAAACGTATTCAGTCTCTTGAGGACGATCCGCTTTGCGTCCTCCTTAGTCACCTCGATTCGCTTTTCTTCGGCCCTACCCGCGAACATGTCCTGTTGCTGGCTCGCTTTTCCAAGCTTGCCCCGGTAGGCGTCAAGAGCGTTGTCCACAGCGTCGCCAACCTTGAGCAGCGTGCCCAGGTAGTCCACGCCTGCGAGGACATCCAGCAACTGCTGCGTCAGTTCCGGTGGAATGCCGGTTTCAAGCTCAATGTCTCGTTCCAGCTTGAGCAGCGTCGGATCTTTTCGATCAAGAACGGACAGTCGCAGTGCGGGCGCAACTAGATTTACCTGTCTGGGTGATGCGTCATTCGCAAGCGAACGGGCTTTGAGGAAAATCGCGGCTGCGGCGATCTGCACCGCGCGCGGGTCGATGTCTACTCCGTGCAGGTTGTTCTCGAGAATCCACTCAGCGATCTGCCGGTCCGTCCAGCTCTCACCTCGGTGTCGGGATTCCTCGCGGTAGAGTTCCACGAGCACGTCGAAGGCGACCACCAGGAAGTGGCCGCTGCCACACGCAGGATCGAGGAGTTTGAGTTCCCGGATGGACGCGGGGGCATGCTTCACCACGTCGTCCGGCAGCGGCTGGGGTACGTAGTACTTCCAGGTCTCCTCCGGCCGCCCCTCAATGGGCATAAGCGCATCTAGTGCGACCTCACCGGCCTCGCGCTTCTTCCGCCACTCGGCCCGGCGCTCGTCCAGGGATCGGAGGATACCGCGCTGCTCCACCTCCGCCTGCCACCCATTCTTGCGGCACATGGCAAGCCATGTGGGGCCGAGCGAGTTGTGGAGGAGCCACTCCACCATGTACCGCTCGGTGAACATCTGCGTCTTGGATGCGATCTCGTGCGACTCCAGCTTGCCGCGCGCGTGCAGTTTGGCGTCCAACGTCTCACGGTCAGGGTCGTTCCAGTACTGGTAGACCCATCCGAGCGTCATGTCGTCTTGCCAGGCCTCCGCCGGTACTTCGCCGAGTGCTTCAATCACCGCGCGCAGCGTCGCGGGCGAGGCTGGGAAAAGAGACGTGAGGCCCACCTCGCCGAACAGCCCGGGGAGTTGCGCCGCCAGTTCGTCGAAGAGGAGCTGAAGCAGGATGGCGTAGCCCTGGGTTTCATCCTCGATGATCCCCGGCGCGTATCCGCGGAATTGCTGGTAGCCCGCGCTCTTCCATCCACCTGTCACCACGACTGGCCTGGAGAGGCCCACCGCCTCCAAGTGCCGGATGAGCACCAGCCGATTCAAGAGCGTGGCGCCCGCCTCCTTGACGGCGTTCTCTATTGCCCTCTCTCGCGCCTCCTTGGTGTCGCCTTCTTCCGCTGCGCGCTCGGCGAGCGCGGACTCCAGCCGCCGCCGATGCTCACGCATGGCTTGGGACAGTCCTGCCTTCGCGAAGGGCACATTCAGCCTGTACCGCTGCTCCGCGTATCCGAGCAGGTCTTTGAGAAGCATCCCCCTCAGGTTCCGGATGGTCTTCCGGAGAGCGGCCTTCGATTCGGGCGTGAGTCGCGCCGAGGTGTTGCTGGTCATCCAAGCCTCACTTTGTGCCCGCGTTCGAGTTGCTGAATGACGCGATCACGGATTTCGTCAAGTACGCGCCGAAGCTCATCTGCATTTGAGACCTCGCGCCCGCGAAGATTGAGTTCCACCCGGACGACCGGCTTCTGATCCTTCGTGGAGACAAGCTCATCCAGAAGGGCCTCAGCCTCCTCGGCGGCCTTTTCGAGCCGTTGAAGGAAGTCCATCCGGAGTTCATACAGAGAGGGGGCGGTAGCATCGGGCGAACTCCGCGCCAATGCCTGGCCAATCGGTCGGAACACCTGGTGTCGCTCGTCATCGCCGAGCTTCTCGAATCCGGTCCGCTGGCGCAGGCGGGCCCGGACCGCTTCGGCCTGCTTCTCCTGATCCTCAAGGAGTTGCCCTCGCCGCTGCCGGTAATGCGCGCGAAGGTGATCCAGCGATACGTCGATGGACCCCAGGTCGATCCAGGGTCGCCGCCCTTTGAGCTGCGCCTCTACTGCCTTGATGTCCTCCTCCACTGCTTCGGAGGAACCGTCGCGGACAAGTTGCTCGGCGTGGTGCTCTCGGACCTCCGCCGCAGACCGGACACGTTGGATGGCCTCTTCGGTCAGGTCCGTGTAGAGGCGGTTGAGAAGCTGAGCACCCTCCTGAAGCGCGGGCAGGGCTTCCTTGAGCGCCCTGACCGTTGGATCGATGTCGCGCACCCGCCGACAGGACTCCAGCGCGGTAGCGAGCTTCTGGAGCGGCTCCTCCATCGCGGGCCGCCCCGGCAGCATGCTGAAACGTTGCTCCAAGACGCGAAGCCGCTCGCGTAACGGAGCGAAGTGCTCGAACACCGCGCTGGCCAGCGCTTCGTCGCTCGGCTCGACGTCCTTTCCGAGGGATTCAAAGAAGCGCCGCATGGCCGTCCGGTCACGCGGCGTCACTGTCTCGTCCCGGTTCGGTAGTAGCGTTGCGCGCTTGAGTCGGGTGACCTGAAGGAATACCTCCCTTGCGCTGGCGTCCATGGGCGAGGTGAGGACCGTGCCGTCCTCGGTCTTCACCTTCACCTTGCGCGCACGGAGCAGGGCGAGCAGGCACGCGCGGACCACGTCAGCAGGGTAGCCATAGGGCGGCCTGGCGAAGTCCTGCAGGAGCACGTTGCCCACGGTGCCGTCGTGCTTGTCGATGTACGTATGAATCGCCGATGGGACCGTGCCCTGACAGCTCGGGAGAAAGCGGCCCCCGTCCTGCGTGAGAAGCCCCAGTCCCTGCTCAAGGAACTTCTGCGAGACGCCCGCGAGCGTCGGCGCAAGCAGTTGCTCCAGTTCCTTGTCCGTCACCGCCACGTCGGTGTGGTGGGTGTAGAGCTGCGGCAGACGTGCGCTACCCACCGCCGACATGATGGCGTTGAAGGTGTTCCCGTAGTCCTTCGCAATCTGGTGCTGGGCGCGGAAGTAGAGGTCGCCCTCCACGAACGCGCGCTCCACCGCGAGACGGGCCTTGGTCTCCAGGTCCTCGGCGCGGATGTGCTCGTCGAAGAGCAACCGCTGCTTCTCCGTGGACAGGGAGGCCTTACGGGGCTCGTACTTGGTGATCATGCTCCGCGACTGGCTGAGCGACTTGAGCGTGTCCGCGAGGTCACCCTCACCACCGATCCAGAGAATGCGGTCCTCCAGCTGCTTTTCCGCGCTGCGCTTCGCCCACTCCGCAGGGGAGCGGTCCGCCTTCCCCGAGAAGTAGCGGAAGTCCATCGTCACTGCGGCCTCGTCGCCTGCGTTGAGCAGCCGCTCGTCCTTCATCTGCCGCCCGTCAGAGAAGAACGCAGACCAGTAGAAGGCGCGGCCCTTGAGGCGCGGACGCTCCGGGTCCCGCATCAGCTCCGACAGCTTCTCCCGCACCAGCTTGTGACGGTCATCCGCGCTGACGCCCACGTCCTCGCGCTCGCGCTGCCACTCCTGGCCGGCGGAACTTTGGATCTTGTAACCCTCCTTCTCCGAGAAGCCGATGAGGTTCTGGTTCCGAAGGCGTTCCAGCGCGGGCTTCACCTCGTTGATCGGGTTACTGTCGCCAAGCCTGGGGTAGAGGCATGAGGCGATGAGTTCCGCGGTGACACTGACCTTGTCGTTGTTGAGCTCGAGCAGTGCGACGGCCTTGGCCACCTTCTGGGCCCAGGGGTCACTCGCGAGCGCTTGGTTCGAGAGAAGCCGCGCCATCGCCGCCTGGGTGTCGGAATCGAACGCGGTCTGCTGGACGTCGTAGATGAGGTCGAGAGTGACGAGTTCCCCCACGTCCCGGGTGGCCAGCTTCTGCTCGCGGAAGAGTTCGCCCAGGAGTTGGAGGAGGCCGCGGATGGCGTAGTCGTCGCCCTGGGTCCTTGTGGAGCGCTGGCGCAGGCTCGTCGTCAACGCCATGAGCAGGTCCACCTGCCCCGGGAGCATCGGGTAGACCTCGACGAAGTCCTCCTCGGTCAGGCTCCCGCACTCGAACCCGAAGAGCTTGAGCTGCGCGCCATGCAGTCCAAACAGGCGTCGAAGCTCCGGCTCGCGGTCCTGGCGCTTCTTCAGCAGGCGACGGTGAACGACGTCACGGATGTTGGTGGTGGCCAGGTGGACACGAAGCGACGGCGGGAAGCGGTCCTTCAGCTTGCCAATGGCGAGGTTGGTGGAGGCCTCTTCCAGCTTCTGCTGGCCGGTGGCGAGCAACCACACCTTCCCCTTCAGGCGCTGGCCCAGCTCCGAGACGAAGCTCTGTAGCTTCAGCATCCGGTCTTCGTTCTGGTGGACGTACTGACTGACCTCGTCCACGACAAGGAAGAGCGTCTTTCCAGGCGCCCGACGCGCGAGCATTGCTTCCAGGTTGCGCACCGTCTCCGCGGAACTCAGGCCCGTGTGGCGCGAGGTGCCGACGCGGCTGTCGAACCAGCCCATGCTGTCCGCGTAGGTCCCCGGATCCATCACGCTCATGATGCGTGAGAAGTGCTCATCCGCCCGCGCCGTCGCCCGGACCTCGCTCCAGTCACGTCCAAGGGTCCGGTGGGCCACCTCCAGGAAGTGCTCCCATTGCTGGTCCTTCTCCAAGCGGAGTTCGGCATCGGCGACGAGCGGGTCGGTGCTGTAGCCGAGCCGCCGTTGCACCATCCGGGCGACTGCGGAGTGGATGTGCTCCCCGTCGTTCGCCTCACCGCCAATGTCGAAGACGACGGCGATGGCGTCCACCTTGCGTGCCAGGTTCTCCCACGCGTCCACCAGCGCCTTGCGATTCGGCGAGTCGTCACGCGCGAGGAGGGCCTCGGAGAGCTTCCGGCCATCTGGCAGGGAGCATCCATCCAGCGCGAGCCCCAGGAGCTTGGCGAAGCTCGACTTGCCGGAGCCGTAGAAGCCGGAGATCCAAGAGGCGGGCAGCTCCGGGCCGGGGCTCTTGTCCAGCTCCCGGGCAATGTTGGTGAGCAGGCGGACGTACTGCTCGTGGATGCCCATGGGAACGCGACGGTGGCGCTCGTCGGATTCGGGGTAACCGCCAGTCACGATGTACTCGCTGACTTCGTCGGCGAGCTTTTCGGGGCTCTGCTCGTGGAAGTAGACGACCGGCGCGATGTCACGCGTGACGTTGCGAGCGAAGAGGTCGGAGATCTTCAAGTGAAAGCTCTCTTTCAGGCGTAGATGCGCGGCCGGTAGTCGCGGTCGGGCTCAAGCTCCTGCATGAACGACAGGCCGCCATCGCGTTGCTCGCCCGGGTAGAGCAGGACGACCGGCACGTTGTCAGTGCGGCCACCCAGGTGCTTGAGCAGCGCTGACGAGCGGAAGAACGGATAGAGCGCGCCGGTTCGGCCGAGCAGCACCAGGGTCCTGTCGGGATCGACGGGGTGTTGCTCGCGGAAGGCCTTGATCCGGTGCTCGAGGTCCGCCGCGAGCCCGCTCGGACCATCAATGTGTTCGGAGAGCTTCTGCCGTAGGTCGTTCATTGCGCGCTCGGGTGAGCGCGCGTAGACCCGCCGCTCACGCTCGACGAGAGATTGGATCTCTTCGGCCCCGAGCCGCGTCCGGAGCCGCTCGAAGAGGACCTGGTGCAACGCCATGGAGAGGACCGACCAGCCCTCGGATTCGAGGCGACCGATCATCGTGCGGAGTCGCTGCCTGAGCTGGAACTCCTTCTTCGGAGGGTAGAGGAGGATGGCGAAGTTGTGATTGCGCATCGTGCTGATGCGCGGGCCGGCCTGGGCCGTGAGGTCCCGCTCGAGCGCGGCAACGGCCCGGTCGACGCCCTCCAGCGCGAAGAGGTCGTTCATCATCCGAGCGCTCCGAGAGGGCTCGCATCCAGTTCCACCAGCGAGCCCATTCTCCGGTAGGTGACGTCGGGGAGGCGACGGAGGCGCGCGTCCACCGCGTCGTGCGAGAGCCCCACGGAGCGAAGATAGGGGTTGTCCTCCCATCCACCGGTATGGGTGACGAGTTGGAGGAGGCGGACGAGGTACCCGAGGGCTTCGTCGGGAACGCGCGGCAGGAGGGCCGTCCGAGCCCCCTGGCCGGCGGACACCAGGCCGGCCTCGTCCGCAGCGCGGATGAGCTTGGCGGCGAACCCGTAGCGCGTGGCGGGCGCCCACTCCGCATCCGGACGCGCACCCACCCAGCGCGCCACCGCGTCACGGTCGAAGTCCTTCCGGCCTTCCGTAAGACGAGCAGGGAGCCAGTCCCCCGTGAAGGCACGGTAGAGCGGATCCGCGAGCTGAAGGTGCCAATGACAGAGGAGGGGACGGGTGCCAGGGTCGGCCGGACGCCAGCGCCGGAGTGCAGCGAGTGCTTCGGGGTAGGCGTCGAAGCGGACGGCAAAGTTGGCGAGCAGGAGCTTCACCCGCGCAAGGCTCTTGTTGCCGAACCAGCGCTCGGAGAACGCGCGCTCGACGCGCGCCGTGCCTCGGACCTCGGGGTCAACGGCTTCCCAGTAGGCGCGTGATTCCTGCACCGCGAGCGTCAACCGGAGGATGCGCGTGTGGAACGCGTTGACTTCAGCGTTCGGCACGGGTCGCCTCCGGGAGAATGAAGGACAGCGGATAGGTCGCGGGAGGCTCGGCGAGCAGGGCACACGCGAGCCTCCGGGCCTTGAAGACGGGCCCCTCTCCGTCGTGGTCCTTCAACTGGCGGCCACCGGGAGCCACCTTGTAGGCGACGTCAAGGCCGGGGCTGAGAAGCTGCGCGAGGAGCGCCTCCCGTTTGAACGGCGCCCCCGTGACCTGGAGGAGGGGAAGCGCTTCCACGGGCGAATGCGCCTCGAGTTTGTGGTGCGCGAGCCGCTCGTCCAGTGCTTCGTCGAGCGCGAAGCCGAAGTGGAAGAGCGTGAGCATGTCGTCCGCGCGACCACTCTGGGCGCGCAGGTTCTCGTCGACGAGCCGCGCGGCCCGACGAGCGGCGTCAAGGCCCGCCCAGCGGTGCGTGCGGGGAAGGAGGCGGCTCCAGAGGTCTCCGCCACCCTCCAGGTCCACGAGGTCGGTCCTCCACCAGCCAAGGCGGGGATGTGGGCCTTCTGGCGACTCGCCCGCCCATGCGAGCGCAAGTTGGAGGGCCAGGACTTCATCGAGCTGTTCGGGGGCTACTCCGTGCTTCATGCGGGCGGTTGTAGCAAACGCCCAAGGCAGTGGGAGCAGCCTCTTTCCGGGCACCGCCCACAGTGGCTGCACCGGAAGGCATCAGGTGATTCAGAACCCCCGCAAGGTTCGGCCC
This sequence comes from Corallococcus sicarius, assembly GCF_003611735.1. Lineage (GTDB taxonomy): Bacteria > Myxococcota > Myxococcia > Myxococcales > Myxococcaceae > Corallococcus > Corallococcus sicarius. The sequence continues at coordinate 25,334 of NZ_RAWG01000052.1, forward strand.
ACAGGTCGCGTCCGTAGTGCCGGTCCACCCAGCCCGCTGCTCGCCGCTCCCCCGTGGCAGGGCCTTGACATCCACCGGGTTCCAGCACCGGGTAGGCCGCGCGGCACTCTCCACACACGCGGAGTCCCCATTCCGATTCGCAGCGCTTGCAGCGGCACCACCAGGACCACTGGTCCCAGTCTTCGTTGCCTGCCGGTCTGGGTTCGAAGGAACCCGGAGCCGTTTCGCAGACGGGGCATCGGAGGCAGGACTCCATTCGCGCAGCCAGGGGAAGGAGCTTCTTGAGTTGGTCCAGCGCGCTGAGCCTTCCTGGATCGAACGGTCGACGCGCATTCCGTGCCTGTTGCTGCTCACGCTCAAGTTCGCCGCCCCTGCGCGCACACTCCGCGAGCAAGCGCTGCTGTTCGGTCGCATTCGCGGGCGCCACGATCGCCACGCTATCGCCGACGCGCTGCATCCACTTTGGAAGACTCACACCAGGGTCGGGGCGCACGACGGCTCTTGGAGGGTAGCCGGCAAGCCGGGTTGCAGCCTCCCAGCCGTGGATGACCCGTGTGACCCGTTCGACGGCATCCAGGCTCCACGGGGAGATGGGCAGCAGGCGCGGCCATTCCCACCCGGAGATCGCGCGGGTCGTTTCCGCGGTATCTCCCTCCTGAGGACGGCCGAGAGCCAGGACCACCGTGTTCAGGGAGCTGGCGGCGTGCTCCCGGACCTGTTGCCAGAGCGATCCGGAACCGTCCCGGGTGAGGGGTACGAGGAGGGGAACGAACCGGAGCCTGGCCTTCTCACACTCCAAAGTCATGCCGCCTTCGGCGCACTCCAGTCGGGCGGTTCCCCGAGGGCCCGAAAGCTCGACGACAGCGGAGGCGGCGAGGAGCGTGCCGGCAGGAGGCTGATACCCGAGGTCACTCAAGGCCCGGACCACGATGAGCCGCGCGAACGCCCCGAAGTCGCGGCACGCCGCCTGCCTCTGGCGTCGGACTTCCTCCCTGGAAGGGTGGGGCACATGCCCGTACCGTGCCCAGGCACGCCAGAGCGCGGCGACCTTGCGGTAGTGCGGATCGTTCACGAGGATGTTCGTCGGCTGGAGTGCGACGGGCACGGACCTGGTGCGCGGGAGCTCTTGGTACAGAGGAGAGTCGAGAAGGGCCTGGAGATCACGCTCAAGTCGCTCGACGAGCTGGAGCGCCCGCAGCAATTCCTGCATCAGGGCATTGTCCGAGGAGTACTTGCCCCAGAGCGCGAACAAGCGTTGCCCTCGCCAACGGGAGCCAAGTGCCTCCTCTCCGAAGTCACCGCTTTCCTCGGCCATGCTTTTGATCCGGCTCAGCTCTTCCCGCCGTTGTCCGACCCATGCGAGGAGGTGGTCCACGAGGCAGACCGCGACCCGGTTCTCGTAGAGATTCCAGTCGTCCTCGATCTGGGTCGCGAGGATGCGAGCTGGCTGGATGCCCCGGAGTGTCCGGTGCTCCCAATCTCCGGGATGTGAAACCAGTGTGGCGGTCGCGCGGGAGGAGACCCGGCGGGCCCTGCTCACCGCAAGCCGCTCCTCGTCTACCCGGAGGTGGAGACGTGGCCGGTGACAGACGTGCTGCAGGTGGGGGAGCTGGGCGATGGCCTCCCTCTCCAGGGGGTGAAGCTGGGCCTTCTTGTCAATCTGGGGGACGAGCGGCAGGGTGTTCACCCACGTACTCCAGGGGACGCCATCCCTCAGCGGTTCGGCGAGGCGCTCAAGAGAATGAAGATCAATGGACTCCGGCCACTGACCCAGGAAGGACTTCTCCTCCGCTCCTTCCACGCCCTCTGGGACCAGCCGCGAGGAGGGGGCACCGGGGCGGTCCAGGACCTCGAACAGGTCTGGCACGACCGGGTTCGGTGCCGTGTCCCAAGTGCGTCCGGAGATCCTGGAGCGCAGCCGCATCAGGAAGCCTCCTCATCCCGCTTCGCACTGAGCTCCCGCTCAATCAGCTTGATGGAGCGCTCAGGTGTTCCGCCGAACGTCTTCCAGCTCTTCTCGAGCTCTCCTTTGAGATCTTCAAGCGCCTTCGGGCGGACGTCATGTCGATCCTTGAGCTTGCGCAGGACCTTGGTGTGCAGGAGGTGATCCATGGCCTCACTCACGGTTCCACCCGCGGCCATCACCACCGGCACAAAACGCTCCGCATCCCGCTCGAGCCGGTTTCCCCAGCCGAGGCGGAAGCGCTTGTCCAGGAATCCCGCCACGCCTTCCCGGGACTGGAGCCATCCGCGCACCTGCTCCACCACGTCCGCATGCTTCTGGCGGGCGTCGTCAAACGCTTGAATCAGGCCCGCGTATGACAGCGGCTCCCGCTTCAGCAGCGGCTTGAAGCTCCGTGAGTCGTGTTTGTTGGGCTCCCTTCGCGGAAGTTCCATGATGTGGGCGCGGTCATACGTCTTGTCGGCGAACTCCGTGGTGGTCTCGTCGTGGTTCGCGGTGCCTACGAACCAGACATTCGGCGGCAGTGGGAGGTGCCGGCCCTCCGTCATCAGCGTGGGCGGATCGGTCAGTGGATCATTGAGCAGTGTCAGCCGGCGCTTGCCTTCCGGCAGCTCAAGCGCGGAGAGGAAGTCCGCGAAGAACTGCTCCACGCGCGACAAGTTGATTTCATCCAGGATGATGAGGAATGGGCGGTCCCGGAAGGCCGGCGTGCCCGCGCGATAGAGCGCCTGGAGGAAGTTCGTCGCGTAGTAGTGCCGGTGGAATGCATTGAAGTAGCCGATCAGGTCCTGACGGTCTCGCCAGCCTGCCTGGACCTCCACGACCTCGTAGCCATGAGCGTCAGCCCCGATTGCCTGGGCGAAGGCGAGAGGCAGGCTGGTCTTGCCCGTGCCGCTGATGCCTTGGAGCAGCAACAGTCGGCTCATCGCGAGCCCGCCAAGGAAGCACCGGATGTCCCTCTCGCTGTAGTCGAGCGTCTTGCCTGGGCTCTCATCCGTCCGCAGCGCGACGGCAACCCGTTCGCGCAGATCCACGGCGAACTCCTTGAGCGTGGGCATGGACTGGCCCAAGGGCTGCCGGGTGCGTTGTTGTACCTGCCAGTCCTTGTTCCGGTCCACGGAGGCCAGGGCCTCCATCGGGTTCCGCTTGTCATCGGTCTGGGTGTACTTCTTTACCTCGGCATCCAGCTCGGCGAGGGCTGCTTCCAGGAGCTTCTTGTTCGTTTCCAGGGCTTCCTTCTGCGAGCGGATGGTTTCGAGTTCGACGGCGGCGGCCCGCTGCCTCCCGAGCCGTGTCTCCGCCTCCGCAAGTTTGGACTGCAGCACGCTGCGTTCCTCGAACCACGCTGTCCGCGCCTTCTCCAGCTCCGAGAGTCGCTGCCCCGCATTCTCACCCGGGCTCGTGCGGAGCCGGGACTGGAGTTCTGAGTTCTCCCGTTCCAGGTGCCGGAGGCGCGCCAGGGCTTGCGGCGGATCCTCCCCGAAGCGCTTGTCCATCTCCCGACGCGACTCCAGGTCCTTCCAGTACTGGTCCCGCGTTGCTTCGGCGACGGACAGGCACTCCCGGAGCGCCGTGAGATCCGCCGCCAGCCCCGCCACCTTCGCGGCGGCGAAGCGCGACACCCTTGCGTCGAAAGCCTTGCGATCTTCCTCAAGCAGCTCCTGCTCGCCGCGGAGCCGGGATTGCTCCGAACGCAGGCTCCGCTCCTTCGTCAGGGCCTGCTCTTGGAGTCCTTGCAGTTCCTTGCGCTCGGCCTCGATGCGTTTCTGATGCTCATTCCACTCCGTCGTCCGCTGCTCCTGAGCCCGCAGTCGCTCACGGTTGAGTTCGTCGCGAAGTGCGTCCTGCTCTTGATGACGACGCTTCAAGGAGTCCTGATTGAAGCGCAGCCGCTCCGCCTGGAATTCTCCGGCCCTTGTTTCGTCTTCACGGCGCAGCCGCTCGTCGCGCTCAGCCAGCCGCGTGCGCCACTCGGACTCGTCAGCGGCCCGGCGTGCATCCAGCGTGGACTGCAACTCCTCCCGCTCCTTCCGGAGGCTCGTCACCTGAACATTCAGGGCCTCGACCATCCTCCGGCGCTCGGCGAGGAAGCCTTGCTCGGCGTTGTTCTCGCGCTCCAAGAGCGCGGCTTCCTTCTCCAGCAGTAGGCGTTCCTTTTCTTCCTGTTCGTTCTGCTTGCGCTTGTACTGGGCTTCCTGCTGCTCAAGCCGCGTCTTCTGGTCGCGGAAGGCGCGGTCGCTCTCCTCTGCTTTCCGCTTCGCATCCTTGGTCTTCTGCTCCGCCGCCGCGAAAGCGCCTTGCGCGCTCCAGGCCCGGCTCAAGGCCTTCTTCAGTGTCATTCCCTCGGGCGGCGGTTCGCTCGGGGGCGTATCGGCCCCCAGTTCGGCGAGTTCCATCGCGAGCAGCTCGAGCTCCTCAAGTTCAGCCTGCGTGGGCGAGGCGTCATGGGCCGGAGTGTTGGGCGCAGGGGCAGGGATGGCGGGTGCACTCGCCAGGGCCTGAGAGGGGGGCTTCTCGTGAGCTTTCGCCATCAGGAAATTCCTCAAGTTGAAGGCAGGTGCTGAACGGCCAGATAGACAGTCTCGACGCCTTGCCGGATGAGCTCTGTCCGTCCCTGTGGGGCCTGCGAGGCGCGCAACCGATTCGAGCTTTCGTGTGCGGCCTCGTCTCGAAGGGTCGCCAGGGCGTTCAGGCGGTGCAGGAGGTCGGGTGCGGCGCGGGCCGCGTGTATGAACGGATGCTCGGGAAGGCCAGAGGTGCCGAGCAGGGCGAGGATGAGCAGGGGCCGCAGACTGCCGCTTCCGGACTGGAGCGCATGTTCCACCTTGCCGGCCCGGACTCGCGTCAGCGAGGGGGGAAGCGGCGTATGGAAGCCCGCTGCGGCCGCCAGGGCTTGGATGAGGGCCTCATTCATCGCCACGTCCCTGGAGAGGCGGGGACGGGTTGGCCGCGCCAGGCAGATGTCCTGTAGCAGGCGCTCCGCAGCCTTCTGGGCCTTCACCGCGACGTCGTCCCATTTGTCCGCCGGAGAAGCGTCCAGCCCGGCCTCAAGCAGCGCCCGCTGCATGGCCACCAATCGTTCACAGAGGACGCCCCGCGTCCGGATGGCGACCGTGAGCCGCGTTTCCACGTCCCATTCAGCCTGGGTGGTCAGGGTCCGGAGGTCTTCCGAATCGGGAGCCCCCACCACGATGGATGCGAGCCGGTCCCTCAGGGCGGGTTGGACCTGGAAGCGTTCCTCGACCCACCGGCGCAGCCGCGGGCTGTCACCCATGCCGAAGGGATCGTCCATGTGCCAGTCCCCCCGGTGATCGCGCCAGGCTCGCGCTGCCAGGAAGTGGGGCGTGGGTTTGTCGAAGACGAAGGAGATCCGCCGCACCAGGGGGGCGTCGGAGGCAACCGGTTCCTCCTCCCAGGAGTGGTGCTTGCGATGGAGCCGGACGGCCTTGAGGACGTCCTCCGCCCGGGGGCGCTGGGAGTGCAGTGGCTCTCCGGCGCGAGGACTGACGGCGAAGGCGTCATCCCGGAAGGGGTTGCCCACGCTCCCGGACAAGAGGACAGGGTGCCTGGCCGCGTTGAGTTCAAACTCCGCATGCGGAAGCTCCTCCCGGTGGAAGCGGGGCCACAATTCGCCCGTGAACGGATCCGTGAAGACCCAGCCCACGGTCTGTTCATCGAGCGGTTCGCTTTCATCATCCTCAAGAGCGTCCAATCCTGCTTTCGTGGGGACGCCCAGGTGGTCCAGCCAGCCATTCCCTGCCAGCTCGGTGAGGATGTGCGCCGCCAGTTGCTTGTCGAGGTGCAGCGCCGCGCCAATGACTTCGGCCCGTTGTCTACCGGCTCGACAGAGCCCCATGACGGCTCTCTGAAAGAGATTGAGCGTGCGGGGGCGAGGGTGGGGCGCGACGACGCGCCAAGCCCAGGTGGGCCAGAGAATCCAACGCGGCGGACCGCTGTATTCGACGAACGGCAGCTGGAAGCGGAGCACCGAGTCACTCTCAAGAGAGAATGGCGCCATGGGGGCCCTCGCACAGGGTAAGGAACTCACGCAGCGGCAGAAGCGGTTCCGCCGCGCGGATGAACTCCTTGTCACCCACGGACACCAGGAGCCGGTGCTGCCGACTCATGGCGACGCACAGCCGGTTGTCCAGGAGCAGGTGACCGTATTTGCGCCGCTGCTGGTCATCGGTCTCGCCGGGCAGCTCGTTGCTACGGGTGACGGACAGGAAGACGACGTCGAACTCCTTGCCCTGGAAGGCGTCAACCGTTCCCACGCGCAAACGTTCAACCCGTTGGCCCCGGTGGTCGTCGGTGCGCTGCCACCGTTCGGCGATGCGCCACCCCTCCGATCCCGTCTGTTCGGCGATGCCTTGTGTCACGAGCGCCGCGCCGATCTCCTTCACCTGTGCCGCGTAGAAAGAAATGATCCCAAAGGTCAGGTGCGGATCCACGTCAAGCAGCCGCCGGACCTCCTGCGCGATGCGCTTCGCCTCGGCGGGGCGCGACTTGCTCTGTCCCCGACGCTCCCAGTGCCCCGGACCTCCGGGAACATCGATCCATGCGGCCACACAAGGCCTTTGGGCCCTCATGTAGCCCGGCAGTGCATGGACAAAGTCTTCAGGGCTTGCACCCGAAAGGACCTGTCCATCTCCCCAGCGCTCGTAGAACATCCGGCTGACGAAGTCCCCGAGCACCGGATGCATGCGGAATTGCATGTCGAGGGTGACGACCCGCTGATTTCCATCCTGGTCCTGGAGCTTCCGCAGAAGCCCCTGCAGCCGCTCGAAGAGGCTGAGCTTGACGGCAGCCTGTGCTTCCGCAGCGATGTCCCCCTTGGCCACGGCGGCGGCCAACTCGCGCTCCACGTCCGGCTCCAGCATGTGCGGCAGTTGTCGCTGGTCGCCAACGAGCACCACCCTTCGCCGGGCCATGCTCATGGGGATGAAGAGGTCGAGCGGGTTGGAGCGGGCCGCCTCGTCCACGATGACTGTCTCGAAAGTGACCGCGCCCACGTCGATACCACGAGCCATCCGCATGGGCCGGCCGGCGGCCTGCTGGCATGTCGCCGCCAGCACCACGGTGTAGTGCTCCAAGGCCTCGCGGACGGCCGCCGGATCATTTTCGAGATCCTCCAGGTATGCGGCCAGCGCGGAGTCCTCTCCCGCGGTGGACTGCTGCCGCTGACGCTCGGCGGTGTCCATCACCTCGATGAGGAGCGACCGCGTCTTCTCGTCGAGCGTTGGTCCCGGAGGGGGAGGTGGCACCGACAGACGGTCCAGCAGGGCCTCCTTATGGACCACTCCCTCGTCCAGCCAGGGCGGAGCCGTGGCGTGGTTCCACTCCGCGCAGCGGCGCAAGAAACCGTCCTGCTCCGGCGAGAGCATGGGCCCCAGACGGACCAGTGCCTTGTGGGCTTTCGTCGGGCCATCGTCCTCGAAGCTGATCGCATCCACCCGGATGCCCTGGGCCGCTCTGCGGCGCAGTTCCTGTTCTTCGGTGTCTCCGCTGGCGGCTGGGCGGGTCAGCTCGGAAATCCGCTGCTGAATGAGATCTCGCAGCCTCGGGGGAAGAAGGGGCCCCAGCGCATCCGCCAATTCCCGTAAGTGCCTGGCCATCTCGTCGGGAGGCGCGGGAGCACGGAGACAGGCCACCGCGATCCGCCGTGCACGCACGTGGCGCTCGGATTCGGGGACCTGGCGCAGTCTGGCACGGAGCTGCTCGATGCGATCCGCGCGGAACTTCTCCACGCCGTCGATGACGCCTCCATCATCTTCTCGCCTCGAACCGACCTTGACGGGAGGCAGCCCGAAGACCTCACTTTGTTGGACCACGTTCTCCACCGCGTCGTGCTGGGTACTGCTCACGAGAATGCGGTGGGAAACCTCCAGCCCTTCTTCCGCCAGTTCCGCAAGCCGCCGCTGGAGCGCTGCGATGACCTTGGTCTTTCCCGTGCCGGGAGGCCCCTGGATGACTGCGATGTCTGGCGTATTCAAAGCCACATCAAGCGCCTTCATCTGTCGCTGGGTCGGCCGACCGCCGAAAGCTTGGAGGACGGCCTCGCTTTTCGGCGACCGGGATGCGAAGCGTGGCTGTGGGGCAGGGCGCCCTTCCAGCAACAGGCCCAACTGGGGCATGGGCGAGGTTCCGGTGCGGAGTCTCTGCTCGGCGTACTCGCGCCGCATCAGGCGGGTCCGGTCTCCTGCGAGCGACAGGTAGAGAAAGCCCTCAGCCGGAGGTTTGGGCTGCCCCTCGTCGTCCTCGGGTGCGCGAAGATCCAGCTGCCGACGAGCCGCGTCGACCCAGGCGACGCGTGCGGCGACGGAGGGCTGCGAGCGCTGTCGCTTGCCGGCACGCTCCAAGTCGTCCCATGTCGGGGGGACTGCCCCGGCTTCCAGTTCGAAGCGCTCCGAATCCAGGAAGGCCTCCAGCCGGGTTTCAAGATCGTCCGTGTTCGCCAGGATGAAGCGCCAGCCTCCATCGCGGCGCTTCTCGCATCGCTCGTAGCGGATGGCCCCGACCGTACGGGCCCGGCGAAGGACGGCCTCCCACTCCATCTCGTTGTACGTGGTCCAGATGCGCAGATAGCTTCTGTCCGCACGGACGGCTTCCTCCAGGGCATGGCGGGCTCCGACGGCCAGCTCTCCCGCCACGGACAGATCCGCGAAGGACAGCGGCGCGCAAAGCAACTGGAGCACGGCCCCATCTGTGCGTCCGCCCTTGATCACGCGCTCCACGCGGAGGTGATCGTTGTGCCGACGCACGTCGATGCTGAGATTGGTGCCAAGGATGCGGAATGCGTCATCCGCGTCGTGGGAGCCCCCGGAAATCACCGCACGCCGGTAGGAATGGCCACCAGGGGCAAGGAGCAGTCGCTGATCCAGCCACTGCGCCACGTCGGAAACAGTGCCTCCCACGCGGAACCGGCTCCGGAGCTGCTCCAACGCAAGGTCATCCACGCCGATGGCGATGGGCGTTCCGAAGCGGAGTTCACGGGTGAAGCTGTGGATCTGAACGGTTGCCTGACCCGCGCTGATCTGCGCTACCCACGCGACACTGGGCAGGTTGTGGCCCAGCACGGTCATCATGGATTCGTGTTTCCGTGCATCTACTCCGGTGACCGGCCACAAATGCTCGCCCCAACGGAGCACCACCTCGTCACCCGCTTGCTGGAGTTCGACCTCGCTGCTCTTCGTCGGTAGAGGATCGAACCTGCCAGCCGTGGGCTTCACCTGGACCGTGCTGACGAGACCGCCCCGAAGCTCATCCGCCCTCATCGGGTTCCTCCACTGATCAGTGCTACCCGGTGGGGCGTCTCTACCGGGCCGAAGTGCACCACCCAGCTCCGTTCCGGTACGTCCAACGGCAGGACCCGTCCTCTCTCGGTGACGCTCGTGGCGGCTGCCGCATCTGTTCTCCCCGGAGGCGTCACCCATGCCGGGGTGTCGTGCTGCCGCACGAGCACGCCGCGTTCGCGCAACTCCAAGGAGAGTTCGACAGCCCGTGCACGGAGGCCGGACTCGCCGCGCGTATGCCGTCGCGTCAGCCGAACCGGAGTTCCCGCGAGCGGCAGCAGGGCCCTGGCCCCCATGGCCTCGATGACGCCCCTGCCGGGCTCCCAGCGCAGAATCTTCACATGGGCCAGGGGCGGACGTGCGATGCCGCACCAGGGACACGCCGGGGCGGTCACGAAGAATGTCTGGCGGCAGGTAGCGCAGGGAACCGTCTGGTCTGCTGCGAGGTGGAGGCGCTCCACCCAACTTGCGACCCCGGGTCGCTTCAAGATGTCCTGTGCACCCTCTTCGAAGGTCTTGCGTGCCAGGGCGGCGAGTTGCTGACCGAGAACCTGCTCTCGCGCGATACCGTGGCTGGAGCGGTTCCTGGGGTCGGAGGAGTGGTCCACCCAGGGTAGCCGTGCGGCGAAGGCCTCTTCTTCAAGCTCCGGCTCCCCCTCCGTTACCAGGTCGCCGCAGAACGGATGGATCAGGGTGAGCGCATGGAAGGCAAGCACCGCGAAGGCCCACGCATCCGACAGCGAGGTCGGGCCACGTGCGCCAGAAACGACCTCGGGAGCTCCGTATCCCGGAGTGTAGAGAGCGCTTTGAGGATCGCTGTCGTGCCGGAGGTTGTCCAAATCGATGAGCCAGGCTTCGTTCGCCTCGACGGGCCCCGAGATGAAGACGTTGTCGTGGGAGATGTCGCCGTAGATGAGCCCTTTCGCGTGGAGCCCTGCCAGTGCTTCCCCCGCATGGGCAAGCAGACGCAACCGGCGTTGGAGCCCACCTGTGTCCTGGTACCAGCGCTCCACTGCCAGGCCACGGGGGGGCGCCAGCAGTGTGCGCACGGGCACCATGTCCGACAGGAACTCCGCCACATAGCCGACCTCGGGTGGACGGAGCAGCGCCAGGGGACGCGCCACGTGCAGATCCCGGAGGTCCAGGCGTTTCACGAAGGCAATCTGTCGCCGCAGTGCCTCGCGATCCCGGGTGCGGGAGCAGAGCTTGACCACCCGGTGCCCGTTCCGGGTACGCCACACCGATCCCTGGCCGCCTTCTCCCAGGCAGTGCTCCAGCGCATGGACCGTTCCATTTTCATCCGTGACCGTTCGCTTACTCATCTGGCTGTTCCCACAGCAGAACGACTGTCTTGTCATCCAGGTGCCTGGGGACGGGCCAGTTGCGAAGGGCTTTCGCAAGGCTCAGCCCTGGCTTTGGGGTTGCGATAACCTCGTCTTGAATCCAATCCACGAATCCGGAACGCTTTTCCGGGAGCAGGTCGTCCGATACGCCGTCAGAAGCAAGGAGTACCGCCATGCCGCTTCCCAGCACGCCTACGGGCTCCATCATCCAGTCCCGGAGTCCATGGGGCGTCCCGAGCGCTCGAGTTTCCGAGGCAAAAGCAGCCCGCTCGGGCGTCAGGGCACGAAACGCTCCCGGGGCGCCGTGGAGACCGATCAACCCGTCTCCGAGTTGCAGTGCCACGCCCGTTCCATCGGGCCTGAGCGCGTAGACCAAGCAGGTGGTGGCAGCGTCGTCTGGGGGGATGAGCCCGAGCCGTAAGCGCCAGCAAACTTCGATGAGACGCACGAGGTCCTCGGCGCTTCCACGGGGAGCAGCAGCCCAGTGGTTCCACGCCATCCTGCAGGCGGCAACCGCCGCACGCGCGCCCTCCCGCGATGCGGAACGGCTGCCCATGCCGTCCGCGACCACCGCCAGGGCTCCCTTGCCCCGGATGCGGGCATACCAAGCGTCCTGATTCGGAACCCCTGCACGTACGTGTGCGGGACCACGGACGGAGGCCCCCACCATCCGGAGGCTCAAAGGTCCCATTCCTCCGCGGCGTTCACCTGGGGCGCTACGTTGGGATTGGCGCTCCGGGACCGGCTGGTCACACTCATGGTCACCAACCGGAAGAACTCGCGGATCTGCCGTGCCTCATCCGCCTTGAAGACCCGTGCCTCGGGATCGTTCAGGAAGGCGGAGAGCACTTCCATGTCCGCGTCCGCACCAATTCCAAGGGCCATGCGGAACGCCTTGCCGCCTCTTTCGCTGTCCAGCAGCACCTTGAGGGGGCCCTTCCACTCATCTGTCGGTTGCCCGTCGGAGAGGAGCACCAGGGTGGGTCGATACGCGCGGCCAGGGATGGCGCTCCGGTCCTCCAGCAGGTCCTTTGCCGTTTGGAACGCAGCCCCCATGGGCGTGCCTCCCGCAGCAGGGTGATCGGTCCAACCCGCGCTCGCTGCACTCGTCAGAGGGACATGCCTCCGCACTGTCCCCCCCCCGAATGTGAGCACGGCAACCTGGATTTCAGCACGGAGATCGTCCTCGCTTTTGAAGGATTCCAGCATTTCCTTCATGGCCTGATTGAGTGACTGGATCTTGCCATCTGTATTCATGCTGCCGCTCACGTCGGCCAGTACGATCACCGGGAGGGGTCTCGCTCCCGGAATGGTCAACTCCTTGAGTTTGCTCATGGTCGACTCCGGACTTCGGGCTGTGGGGGGCTGCATGGGCTGAGCGGAAGTAGCAGCGGGAGGAGGAGGTGCGCGTGGCTTCGGGGGAGGCAAAGGCTGACGGGGGGCCGCGGCCCGTGCCGAGGATGAAGGAGCATCCGGGCGGGCCCGAGGACGGAAGTTGTCAGCGACGTACCGGCTGATGATGTCTTCATGGTATTTGGCGAGCCCCATTGCTGTACGGCTCCTTGTGTCTGGACCGCCTGTGCTTTGCGGGTTCGCGCACTGCCGAAGGTTTGCGATTGCGGTACACCGTCAGCACTCGGCCTGCGAGCGTGCAGATTACCTGGACTCCCTCAAAGCGTGAGAGGTCCAGTCCATGGTCCGCCCAAAGGCGGACTTCGCGCCAGCCCATGATGAAGATCTCCGCGCCGCGGGCACGACGGACCCGCCCATAGGTCAGCGCTACCTCAATGGCGCTCGCACGAATCTGCCGGGTTCGGCTCCTCTGTCGCGCGTGGTGCGTCATGATCGCGGTCACATCCATGGGGGCTCCTCTCGCCGGTAAGCTCTGGCGGGTGGTAGAGCGAGCCGCGTGCCATGGGTGCGTTCGGATGAGGGGTCAATGGTTTCAATGGTTTGGATGGATGCTTCCACCCTCACCAACGCCGATGTCCCCGAAGGACGGAATCAGGATTCCGGCGGATCGGAAGGATCCTTCCGGAGCCAATTGCGGAGGGTTCTCTCTCCGACGTCCGCCACCTGATCGACTGGTAGGTGGTGCGCCTTTGACACCCGTCGAAGCTCCATGGCGAGGTATTTCCGAAGGTCCGCGACCAAGACCTCGGTCTGGACAGGACCCTGCTTGATAAGTGGCTCTGGGAGCGAGCGTCCCTGTGCGAACGCTTGAGCAATCATCCGGGACGATTCGTCCGAGTGGGGTGCCGGAGCCTCCAGGGCCTCCAACGCATAGCTGATGGCTTCGTTGTGAGGGAGCGGCCAACGGTCATCCGCCCGCGCCGCCAGGAAACGCCAGGCGACCCGGAAGAGATCGCGGATGTTACCTGGGAGATGATGGGCACGGAGAGCGGTCATCAGCCGGCTGCGCTCTTTCTCCGGAAGGCTGGTATAGCGGCGGTGCACTCGGGCACGGCGTGCCGCCCCGACAATCACCGCGTCCCACATCCAGTCTAGCTCCTCAGGTATCTCGCGGAGTGATGGCAGGCGGAGTTCAAAGGCGCGGACGCGGTCGAAGAAGTCCGGGGCAATGCGCTGGGTCAGTTCCGAAGCTGGCAAGTTCGTCGCGGTAATCAGACGGAAATCCGTCTTCTCGAACTCGGGCGAGCCGAGGCGCTGGAACCGGCCCTCTTCAATAGCCTTGATCAGCAGTCGTTGAAGATCATGGGCGATGTCGCCCAGTTCATCCAAGAAGAGCGTGTCGCCATCGGCTGTGTGTAGTAACCCGTCACGGTTCTGGTCGGCCCCTGTGAATGCACCCTTGCGATAGCCGAAGAGTTCGGTACGCATGGTCTCGCTCGTATATTGACCGCATGCAACGGCGGGCCAGGCGTCATCCAGGGAGGCTTTCCGGTAGGGACTGGCTGCTCGGATCCAAGTGGCGAGCGTTGTCTTACCAGTGCCCCGCTCGCCTAGAATAAGGACAGGGACCTTTAGTGGTGCCACACGCTGGGCTTCCCGAAAGACATCCGCCAGGGCCTTGGAGCGGAAGCGGGCTGGGTCCCACCGGATGACCTCGTCTTGTGCCGCGTCCGTGCGTGGTCGCGTCTCCATGTAACGCTTGTAGAACGTATCGATTCCGACGACGACCGGTGTCACGACAGGTTTGCCGTTCTGACGATCCTCTTGCTTGAACGACTTCACGACCCGGAATGGGGCTTCAATGAATCCTGTTTCCGCCATCAAGACCCAGACGGTTTGCATGGACGGCGTTCCAGGAGAGACGTGGACCACCAACTCGCGCCCCGGAAACTTGCGGCGGACTTGAGGGATGCATTCACGAAGGAACTCGAAGATCGCGGAGTGATCAGTCGGGTCTGAACCGCTCCAAACAATGGGATGCAGGCGCAAAGTAGGGCATCTCTCCGCGAGCACTGCGACGAGTTCCTCATAAATGTTTGTATGAAAAGCGGCTTCGTCACCTCCTTGGCGGAGGAGCACGGCGTCGGTGATTCGTCCCTGATATTCGGAATCGCTGTTCGTGAGGAGCGCAAGCGTCGGCCCCTCGATGCGCTCTCCACCGTGGAGCCGAAACGAACGCTCGCGGCTCCTTTCAAAGGGATCGTTGTTGACTGCTATCCATGAGATGAGGACGGGCGCTCCTTGAGCTGCGGCAACCGGGGTCGATAGGTTCATTGCCGGAGAGCTTGGCACCCAAATCGCTTTCACGTCAGACGCTTTGGGGAATGAAGGGTGGTGGGTCACGCAAGCCTCAGCCTTCTTTTGCCCTGGCTGAAGTGCTGCTCAGTCGGGGAGAGCACCCTCGGCAATAGGTTGCCTTCCTGATCGCGCTATTCGAGCCGGGAGGTGTTGTCGACCACGAGCTCCGTCGTCACCAGGGCCGGGTCCGCGAGGATGTCCGCCTTCTCGAAGAGGATGGGACGCAGCTGCTTTCCGGAGAAGAGCTCCGTCTGGTCCACGAAGCGCGGCGAGTCAGGGTCGGCGTTCTGCGAATAGGAGAGGACCGCGTTCGCGCGAGGGCCCTGCGGCGTGAACTCCATGACCATCAGGAAGCTTGTCCCGAAGTCGACGAGGTAGCCCTCCTGCGAGGTGAGCCCCGTTCCAAGCGACACGAGCGCTCCCTGCTGCTGGGACTGCGGGAGCAGCGTCGCATTCGCGCCCGAATAGCCGACGACGTTGAGAACGCCCTCGAAGGCGGCGCCTCCGTGCATGGGGATGACCCGGTCCTCCTTGCGCACGAACTGCACGTTTCCCAGCCGGGCACTCACCGGGTGTAGGCGATCTCGCTCGACCAGTCGGCGCCGGGGCCGCTGAGCATGGGGCCGTGGTGGCTGCGCCAGTACGTGCGCTTCTCCGAACCCAGGCTGCCATCATCCTGGCGCACGGCGATGGTGTACTCCTGGCCCGTCATCCTGGGGACCCCGTCCTCCCGCGCTCACCTGCGGCGGCTGCGCGTTCGCGACGTAGCCGAGCAGCGGGATGAGGGTGTCGAACAGCGACAGGTCCAGGTGGTAGGCCAGCAGGTCAAAGGCGCTGATGGGCTTCACCCAGTTGGCGCCCTTGCACGGCGCGGGACGCTGATCCGCGGGCGTGTCCTGGAGGTACTGGTTGTAGCCCGCCGCGTAGCCCTTCACGAGCTCCTGCAGCTCCTTCTCCACGTAGGCGTCCTGGGGCCCCCGGCCGAAGTACCGCGCACGCTCGCCCCGGACCTTCAGGAACTGATCCGCCAGGATGCAGACCGCGTCCTGCGCCTGCGTGTAGCCGCTCCCCGCCCCCAGCGCGCGATAGCCGTCGGCCTGGCTGTTCCTCATCTAGCCAGTTATTCCTGGCTAGATAGGACATTGCCCGGCGCGAGCGCGACGTCTGGGGTTCTCGGGGTCAGGGCATCAGTCGAGCCAATCGCTCCGCCAGCGTCCGCACGTTCGGTGCGCGCAGCACGCTGTAGTGATTGCCGGGCACCTCCTGCAGGAGGAGTCCGTCCTGGGCGAGCGCACTCCAGCCCCGGTCGTTCTGCTCCGTCGCCAGCCGCTCGCTGGCGCGCAGCACGACGATGCGGCCGGGGAGGGGCCTGGGCTCGTAGTGCTTCATGGCGCGCAGGTTGTTGGCGAAGACCTCGAAGAGGGCTCGACCCTGCGGCAGCGCGTTGAGCACCGCCGCGTCGGGCACCCAGGCCTCCTGGCCGGCGAGCTGCCCCTGGTCGCTGGCGAACTGGGCCAGCAGTTGATGCGGGTCGTCCACGTCGATGCTCACCCGCGTGCCAGTGGCGGTGCTCGGGTCGATGAGGGTCAGCAGCTCCACGGTCTCTCCGCGGGCCTGGAGCTGGCGGGACATCTCGAAGGCCACCAGCGCTCCCATGGACCAGCCTCCCAGGCGGTACGGGCCCTGGGGTTGCACGGCGCGGATGGCGTCGAGGTAGGTCGCCGCCATCTCCTCGATGGTGCCCAGGGCGGGCTGCTTCCCATCCAGGCCCGGCGACTGGAGGGCGTAGAAGGGTTGATCCGGTCCCAGCCCCTGCGCCAGCTCCGCGTAGCTCAGCACGTTGCCGCCCACGGGGTGGACGCAGAAGAACGGACGGCGTGTGCCCTCGCGCCGGATGGGCACGAGCGGTGAGAAGGGCGCGGGCACCTGGTGCAGCAGCGCGGCCAACTGCTCCACCGTGGGGGCCTGGAACAGCGCGGCCAGCGGCAGCTCACGCTTCATGCGCTCACGGATGCTGGCCATGAGCCGCACGGCGAGGAGCGAGTGGCCACCCAGTTCGAAGAAGTGGCTCTTCACGCCGATGGGCTTGATGCCGAGCACCTCCTCCCAGAGCGTAGCCAGCTCCTGCTCCAGCGGATCGCGCGGCGCCACGTACGTGTTCGTGGTGCCCAGGCTGCCTGCCTCGGGAGCAGGGAGTGCGTTGCGGTCGAGCTTGCCGTTGGGGGTGAGGGGGAAGGCTGCGAGGGGAACGAAGACGGCGGGCACCATGTACTCGGGCAGCTTCTGCTGGAGGTGGGCGCGCAGCTCGTTGGGGTTGGGGTTGGAGGCGACGACGTAGGCGACGAGCCGCGCATCACCGGAGGGAGCGTCGCGACGAGCGAGGACGAGGGCCTGCTGCACGGAGGGGTGCTGGCGCAGGGTGGCTTCGATTTCGCCCAGCTCGATGCGGAAGCCGCGCACCTTCACCATGAAGTCGGTGCGGCCCAGGTACTCCAACTGGGCGTCCGCGCGACGGCGCACGAGGTCGCCGGTGCGGTACATGCGGGCGCCAGGGACGGGACTGAAGGGGTCCGGGATGAAGCGCTCGGCGGTGAGGTCGGCCCGGCCGAGGTAGCCGCGTGCG
>NZ_RAWG01000530.1 GCF_003611735.1 Corallococcus sicarius
GGCAACTGGCAGTTCGCGTGCCTCGACTACTACCGGCCGCCCAAGGGCGTGAAGGACCGCTGCGTGAAGGCGGAGCCCTTCCCGGCGGTGCTGGAGCGGCAGGTCGCGAAGGTGGAGGCGCTGGCGCTTCCCATCCGGCCGTCCGGGCCCGGCCGTGGGCCCCGGCCACCGGGCCACCCGAGGGGCCGCAAGGGCGGGGTCGTGATAAAGGGCCGGCGTGCGTTCCTTCTGTGTCCGGTGTCTGCGTCCTGAGAGCGCGTGCTACTGCGCGCACGTTCCCCAACTGGAGACGCGCACGCGCGTGGTGTTCCTGCAGCACCCCCGGGAGCGGCGCGTGGCCATTGGCACCGCGCGCATGGCCCACCTGTCGCTGCCCAACTCCGAATTGCACCGGGGCGTGGACTTCACCGGCCACGCGCGCCTGGAGGAGCTGGCCCGCAACCCCGAGCGCGTCGCGGTGCTCTTCCCCGGCGAGGACGCCATCTCCGTCGAGGACGCGCGGGCGAACCCGCCGGAGACGCTCATCGTCGTGGACGGCACGTGGCCGCAGGCGAAGAAGGTGGTGATGCGCAACCCGGTGCTCGCGGGCCTGCCGCGCATCGGCTTCGTGCCGCGCCGCCCGAGCAACTACCGCATCCGCGCCGAGCCCGCCGACCACTGCGTCTCCACCATCGAGGCGGTGGCCGAAATCCTGGGGCAACTCGAAGGCCGCCCGGAGCACTTCGACCGGATGCTGGGCGCGTTCGAGTTCATGGTGGACACGCAGCTGGAGCGGCAGGAGACGCGCGCGGGGCCCGGCCGCCGGCGCATCTACAAGGGCGAGTGGCGGCCGCCGCTGGAGCTGCGCTCGCTGGCGGATGCGGCGGACCACCTGGTCCTGTTCTACGCGGAGGCCAACGCGCACCCCCTGGAGGAGGACATCCCGCCAGAGCTGGTGCACCTGGTCGCGCGCCGGCTCACCACGGGGGAGTGCTTCGAGGCGGTCATCGCCCCGGAGCAGCCGCTCGCGCACAGCACGCCGCTGCATGTCGAGTTGTCGGAGGAGGTCCTTCGCGCCGGGGAGCCCCGCAAGGAGGCGCTCGCCCGCTTCGAGGCGTTCCTGCGGCCGGAGGATGAGCTGACGGTGTGGACGACCTTCGCCCTGGACCTGCTGTGGAATGGCGGCCTGTCGCGCAAGGCGGCGCGCAACGTGCGGCTCGCCACGGCGCGGGCGCTCAAGGGCAAGGCAGGCGGGGTGGAGCAGGCGGTGGAGATGCTCAGCGCGCCCGCCGTGGCGCCGTGGGCCCGGGGCCGCGCGGGTCGTCGCATCGCCGCGCTGGAGTCCGTGGTGCGGGAGCTGGTGGACCGGGGCCGTGCGACCACGCCCCCCGTGCGCCTGCCGCGTACCGGCTCCGAGGGCTGAGCGCTACTGGCCCAGGCGCGCGGTGCCGACGCGGGCGCCCAGCGTCGTCGAACCGGAGCGCCAGGGTTGGGCCTGCTCGCGCACCCAGCGCCCGAACCGGGCGATGAGGTAGCAGCTGGCGAGCAGCGCCACGGAGACGCCCAGCGCCGCGGCGAGTCCCAGCCGGGGCCCGATGCGCTGCCCCAGGCCCGCGATGTCCGCCCAGCCGTACACGATGGGCAGGTGCAGCACGTAGAGCCACAGCGACAGCCGGCCCAGCGGTGCCAGCAGCCCGCTCACCCGCTGCGGCAGCAGGTTCACCGCGCCCAGCACCAGCAGGCCCTGCGCCACGCGGTACATCACCATCGTGGGGCTCGTGGGCGTCCACTCGACGGGCACCCACCGGGTGAGCGCCAGCAGCCCTCCGCCCAGCGCGATGAGCGCGAGCCCCTGCGGCCAGCCCGGCTTCAACACATGCAGGCCGTGCGCGGCGAAGGCCCCCGCGAAGAAGAAGCCCGCCCAGGGGAAGAACGGGAAGCGGCTGCCCTCGCCATTGCCGATGAACTGCTGCACCGGCACCGGCAGGTGCGCGCCCGCCTTCCACAGCACGGCGCTCGCCAGCGGGATGCCCACCCCGAGCCCGGCCAGCAGCAGCGCCCGCGCGCTCCGGTTCGGCGTCAGCACCAGCACGAACGCCCCCAGCAGGAGCGCGGCGCCAATGCACTGGAGCGCGTCGAACTGGAAGACCTTGGCCAACATCGCGTCGGAGTAGCCCAGGTCGCGCACCGCGCCCCAGCCCGGCCAGTGCAGCAGGTACCCCAGGAACAACAACAGGAGCGCCCGGCGGAACCGACGACCGAAGGAGTCCTTCGCGGCGCCGGGCTTCGTGCCCAACGCCATCACCACCGCCCAGCCGCTCACGAGCAGGAACAGCGGCGCGGTGATGCCCCGCAGCTCCCAGTAGCGTTGGATCCACGGGTGGTCGCGGAGCGCGGGTGCCAGCAGCGCGTCCAGCGTGTGTCCCATCACCATGGCGACAACAGCCAGGCCCCGCGCACCATCGAGCGCGGGGTGACGGGTTTGCCGGAAGCTGAGCGAAGGGCCGAGTCCGTTCAAAGCGCTCGCGAGCATAAGCCCACCTTCGGGCTCCGTCTCCAAAACGCACCAACCGTGGGGGTTGGCAGGCGTGGAAACCGGCCCGGATTTCACTCACAGACGGAGGGCGCGCGGCTGTCGGTGGATGCTACAGGATGGCCGCATGGTCCCGCGTACCGCCCTCGCCGCCGCCCTCGTGCTCCTCGCCCCGGCCCCTGGCCTCGCCGCCGACGGCGATGACTGGTTCGGACCCGACAAGCCCAAGCACTTCGCGGCCTGCCTGGCCGCCACCGGCGTGGGCTATGGCGCGGGCGCGTTCCTCTTCGACTCGCCGGGTGCGCGGGCCCTCACCGGCGTGGGCCTGGGGTTGGGCGTGGGGATTGGCAAGGAGGTCTATGACCGCGCCCGGGGCAGCTCCTTCTCCCTGAAGGACCTGGCGTGGGACACCGCCGGCACCGCCACCGGGCTGGTGGCCGCGTTCCTCGTGGACCGCTTCATCACCGAGGTGCTGCTGCCCCCACCCCGGAGCGTCGCCGTCGGGCGCGACGGTGGCCGGAGCGGCGGGGGGAGCGGCAGGTCGGGCGCGGCGCTCCACGAACTTCAGCAGCAGGTCGCGTTGCAGGCGCGGCTCCACGAGCAGCAGGCGGCCCTCGGGGTCGTCGCTGTCGGAGACGAGCACGGTCACCTGGCGGCGCGGGCACTGGTTCATGCAGCCGGTGGGCGTGACGCGCACCTGGTCGGCGAGGCCCCGGTCCGCCAGCTCTCCCTGGAGCCAGCGCGGCAGGTCCTGCCCTCCGCCCCGGGCACTCTTCGACAGGCATTTGCGACAGACGAGCACGTCCACCTCACGCCCCTTGCCGCCCGTGTCGTCCTGCATCCGTCGTCCTCCGTGTCCTTCGCTGTCAGTCCGCGCTCCCGCTTCCAGGCGGATGCCCCGGTCCGGGTTCCCGGCGCGCTGCCGGAACCGTGATGGAAGAGAAGGGGTAGCGCCCCGCCCCGTGTTCCGCAGGGGCCACGTGTCCCGCCCGCCGGGTCGCTGCCCGGGCAGCCGCCGGACTGATGGACACCGGTAGTCCAGGTGCGGGGTGCGGCGTTTTGCCTCGGAACAGGAGCCCCTGGGGCCTGTTAATTTGGGGCCGCACTGTATCGCTCGCGGAAGGTCCCCCACGTGCTGCGAAATCGACTGCTCCCCTGGTTCACCCTGTCGGCCCTCGGTGTGGGCGCGCTCGCCGGTTGTGAGCGCGCCTCCGGAACTCCCGCCGAGGCTCCTCCCGCGCCCCCCGTGGCGGTGGTGAC
>NZ_RAWG01000531.1 GCF_003611735.1 Corallococcus sicarius
CCGGGGGCGCGCTGGTGGAGGACGCGGAGGCCGCCATGCGGGTGGCGCTGGAGAACGCGGGCACGTCCGCGCTGGCGGTGGCGGCGCTGCACGGGGGCGCGCGGGTGGCGCTGGCGCTCCAGGAGCGGCACCCGGCGGTGGGCGGACTGTGTCTGGTGGCGCCGGACGTGGACCCGTTGTCGCTCGTGCGCCTGTCGTGTCCACTGCTGGTGATTGTCGGGGCGGAGGACAGACGCCTGCCCCGGGCGGCGCTCGCCGCGGCTGTCGCGGAGGCCGGAGGCGATTTAGAGGTCATCGACGATGCCGGCGCCACCTTCCACCGCAACCTTCCCCAGGTAGGGCGGGCCGCGGCGGCGTGGCTCCAGCGGCTGTCGGGCGGGTAGGGGGCGTGCAAACCTCCGGACTTCTTCACATTTCTTTACCCCCGTCGCCTTGCACGGCCGGCCGGTGGGCGAACAGACTGACGGGGCAGACCCAATCGTCCCGCCAGTCGTTCGTAGTGGGTCTTCGAGGCGTTTCGTTCAAGGAGTGTCCCGATGCGGATGAGGCGATGGAACGTGGTTCTCGCGGCGCTGGCCCTGTCGGCCTCCGCGTGTGCTTCCGCATCGCGGGAGCCGGAGGTCCCGGCCGGCCCGGACGTGGCTGCGGCCCAGGCGGAGCTGGCGGAGGCCGTGGCGGCGGGCTCGGAGGACGTGGTGTCCGGGGCCATCGTGGTGGACTTCAAGGACGGCACCACCCAGGCCGAGTTCGACGCCTGGGAGGCCCAGTGGGGCCTGGACCTGGAGTTCAACTCCCAGGAGGGCCCCCAGACGGGCGTCACGCTGGCGGTGGGCGTGGACGACGTGGAGGACGTGCTGGAGCGCATCCGCCAGCACCCGGCGGTGGAGTCCGCGGAGCCGCTGCTCCAAGTGCGCAGCAGCTACACGCCGAATGATCCCCAGTACGAAGCGCAGTGGAACCTGCGGATGATCGACATGCCCCATGCCTGGGACGGCAACCGGGGCAAGGGCGTGGTGGTGGCGGTCATCGACACGGGCATCGCCTACGAGGACCACGGCGACTTCAAGCAGGTGCCGGACCTCAAGGGCGTGTCGTTCGTGAAGGGCTACGACTTCGTCAACGACGACGAGCACGCCAACGACGACCACGGCCACGGCACGCACGTGGCGGGCACCATCGCGCAGGCCACCAACAACGGCGTGGGCGTGGCGGGCGTGGCCTTCGATGCGACGCTGATGCCCATCAAGGTCCTGAACCACTTCGGCAGCGGCACCTCCGCGGACATCGCGGACGCCATCCGCTTCGCGGCGGACCACGACGCGAAGGTCATCAACATGTCGCTGGGCGGCGGCATGTACTCCCAGGTCATGGCCAGCGCGGTGGAGTACGCGCGCAAGAAGGGCGTCACCGTGGTGGCCGCGGCGGGCAACACCGGGCGCGGCAAGGTGGAGTTCCCCGCGGCGTACCCGGGCGCGGTGGCGGTGGGCGCGGTGGGCCCGGACGGCACGCGCTCCCCGTACTCGTCCTATGGCAAGGAGCTGGACATCGCGGCGCCCGGTGGCGACAAGCGCCAGGGCGACTCGGGCGGCATCCTGCAGAACACCATCGACCCGCGCGACCCGTCGCGCTCCATCTACGCCTGGTACCAGGGCACCAGCATGGCCGCCCCGCACGTGGCCGCGGTCGCCGCGATGCTCTACGGCGCTGGCGCCAAGGGGCCGGACGAGGTGGAGCAGGCGCTCTACGCCGGCGCGAAGGCGCAGGGGGATCAGGCCTGGTCCGAGCAGTACGGCCACGGCGTCCTCAACGCCAACGCGTCGCTGCAGGCGTTCACGGGCGGCACGCCCCACTGGCAGCCGCTCGCGTGGGGCGCGGCGCTGCTGGCGCTGGTGCTGCTGACGCTGCGCGGGCGTGAGCGTCCGGGCTTCCTCAACGTCCTCTTCCGCCCGGCGTTCCTCGTGCCGCTGGTCCTGTCCACGGTGGGCTTCTTCTTCCTGCGCACGTGGTTCACGGGCGCCTCGGGTGCGGCGGGCGACGTCGTGAACGTGGCCTCGCTGCCCATCCCGGACTGGCAGCGCATCATCTTCGGCCGGGGCACGGTGAACCCGCTGTTCTACAGCGCGCTGATCCCCCTGGTGCTCTCGCTGCCCGCCATCACGTGGCGGGGCTTCCGTCCGGCGGTGGGCGGCCTGGCGCTCGGCTTCGCGGGCTTCCTGGCCTACGCGGCGTGGGCGGGCGCTCCGGCGCTGGCGTGGATGCCCTTCACGTTCCTGGCGAAGCCGTGGCTGGGCTTCAACACGGTGGTGTGCCTCGTCATCGCTCGCGCGATGCTCAAGCGGGAGGACGCGTGAAGATCTCCGGCACGGTGCAGTACCAGGACCTCGAGGGCGGCGTCTGGGTCCTGAAGGGCGACGACGGCAAGACGTACCAGTTGGCGGGAGGCGACCGGAAGATCAAGAAGGACGGTCAGCGCATCTCCGCCGAGGGCAGCGTGCAGAAGGACGCGGTCACCACCGCCATGGTGGGGCCGGTGTTCCACGTCAGCTCGTACAAGGCGGACTGAAGCCGACAGCGCCGCGTCGTGGAAGGAACGGCCTCCAGGCGAAAGCCCGGAGGCCGTTTGTTTTCAGAGGCTGATCTTGGACTTGTCGGGCGCGTGCGCCTGTGACTGCCGCAGCCGCTCCTCTTCGTAGACCTCCATCGGCAGCTCGCCCTTGCGGACGGCCTTGCGCAGCTGCTGCAGCGCCTTGCGCTCCGCCTGGAGCCCTGGATCCGCGTTCTTCGACAGCGGCGGCACCGGGTGCTGGATGTCGTAGACGCTCAGCGACACGCCGCGCCCGTCCACCAGCCCCAGGCCGACGAGGGACAGCGTCGCCACCAGCACCCATGGCAGCAGCTGGAGGGCGAACAGCGGCACGGGCTTCGTGGCGCGGGCCTCCTCGTCGCTGGGCGCCGTGCCGCGTCCCCAGACGGAGGGGAAGTGCCGGGACGCGGCGCGCAGGCCCAGGAGCCCCGTCCACCCCACGAGCGCCAGGCCCAGCACGGCGCGCCAGTCCGTCACGTCGTCCGTCGCCCCGTCCTTCGCCAGCCCCGAGTGCGTCGCGACGAGGAACAGCACCGACGACACGATGTTGTTGGCCGCGTGCGCCGCGATGCCCGGCCACAGCGAGCCGGTGCGCAGCAGCAGCCAGCCGAACAGCAGCCCCAGCTCCACGCGCGCGAGGAAGCCCACTGGATCCAGGTGGAAGGCGCTGAACACCACCGACGAGATGATCAGCGCGCGCCAGGGCGAGGCCGGTGCCGGAGGCGTCAGCGCGCGCTGGAAGAGGCCGCGGAAGAAGAACTCCTCGCACAGCGGCGCGGCCACCGACACACCGCCCAGCAGCAGCGCCAGCTCCAAGGACGTCTGGCCCTCGAAGAGGCGCGAGGCGTCGAACATCTCCCGCAGCCACGAGGGCGCGATCCGCTGCGCCAGGTACTGGATGGGCACCACCACCGCGAAGAAGTTGACCACGCCCAGGAGGAACCCGAACAGCGCGGGCGCCCCCGTGAAGGGCGTGAGGCCCGTGTAGACGGTGGGCCGGAAGCCCGAGCGCCGAAGCATCACCCACGCGAGGCCCAGGAAGATGAACACCTCCGTGAACCACACGCCGAAGCCGGGGTTGAGCAGCTGGGTGACGGACCCCAGCGTCACGAACAGACCGAACGCCAGCGCCGCCGCGAGGGCCGGGTGGGGCGGATGG
>NZ_RAWG01000532.1 GCF_003611735.1 Corallococcus sicarius
CCCGTGAACGCTCGCCTGTCCGTCAACGGACGGGACGTGCCCTTGGACGGCAAGCATCGCTTCGATACCTGGGTGGCCCCCATGGGAATCCCCCCCTTGCTGGTGTTTAAGATGACGCGTCCCGGTGCCCCGGACGTACTCACGGTGCGCACCCTGAAAACGCGAGGGCCTTGAGGCAATGGCACCCCCCCAGCCCACCGTTCCCATCCCGGATCCCGCCGGTGCCTCGACCGCGCCGCTGTTGCAGCCCTACGGCCAGTACGTCCTCGTGCGCAAGCTGGCCGAGGGAGGCATGGCGGAGATCTTCCTCGCCAAGCTGCTGGGCGCGGACGGCTTCGAGCGCAACGTGGTGCTCAAGCGGATGCTGCCGGCCCTGTCCGCCATCCCGGACTTCGTGGAGATGTTCCGCGACGAGGCGCGGCTCGCGGCGAAGCTGTCGCATCCGCACATCATCCAGATCCACGAGCTGGGCTTCACCGACGGCTGCTACTACATCTGCATGGAGTACCTCGCGGGCGAGGACTTCTCCACGACGCTGAGGCTCGCGGGCCGGCGGCGCCAGTACGTGCCGTTGCCGGTGGTGGCGCGGGTGCTCATCGACGCGGCGCGCGGGCTGCACTACGCGCACACCTTCACCAACGAGCAGGGCCAGCCGTTGCACGTGGTGCACCGGGACGTGTCGCCCTCCAACCTGTACGTGACGTACCAGGGCCAGGTGAAGGTGTTGGACTTCGGCATCGCCAAGGCCGAGTCGCGCCTGGTGCAGACGCGCACCGGCGTGGTGAAGGGCAAGTACATCTACATGGCGCCGGAGCAGGCGCAGGGCAAGGAGGTCGACCGCCGCGCGGACGTGTTCTCGCTGGGGGTCAGCCTCTATGAGGCCGTCACGCACGTGCGGCCCTTCTCGCGTGAGAACGACCTGGCGGTGCTCAACGCGCTGTTGCAGGGCGAGTTCGAGAAGCCGCGCGCCCTGCGGCCGGACCTTCCGGAAGGGCTGGAGGCCATCATCCTGAAGGCGCTGGCCTTCAAGCCGGAGGACCGGTACGCGACCGCGGACGACTTCGCGGACGCCCTGGAGGCGTTCTCGGCGACGCTCCCCGGAGGTGTGGCCGGAGCGCCTTCGCTCGGGTCCTTCTTGCGCAATCACTTTGGCGAGGAGCGCTATACGGAGAAGACGCGCATCCCGACGCTGGCCACGCTCACGGCCGCGCGTCCTACCGACCCCGAATTCGCGGCGGTGGTGCCGCCCGTGCCGGGCTCCGGAACCAACGCCTACGGTCAGGCCGGGCGCGTGAGTGGCACGGGCATGAGCCCCGTCACCGTGTACGGCAGGACGGGGGCTTCCGCGCCGCACGCGGCCCCTGTGCCCGCGGTGGTGGAGGGCGCTTCGCCGTCACGGCCCGCCTCCCGTCGCTGGCTCATGGGCGTCGTGGGCGGGGTGGGGCTGATGCTCGCGGGCGCGGCGTTCGTCGTCACGCGGCCCGCGTCCACGGGCGGGGCTGTAACGCAGCCGCCGTCACCTCCGGTCGTGACGAAGGTGGCACCCGAGCCCACTCCGGTGATTCCCGCCGCGCCAGGGGGGACGCAGGCTCCGGCTGCCGGACCGGACACGGCAACGGTGGGCGAGCCCCCCACGCCGGGCGGAGACACGGTGGCCACGTCCGTGACGCAGGTCCCCCAGACGGAGGACGACAGGCCGGACGAGGCGCCCTCGCGCAAGCCGGTGACGCGGACGACGAAGGAGCGGGTGTCGCTGGGCATCGAGGACATCCAGCGCGTGGTGTCGAATGGCCGCTCGCAGATCACCGGCTGCTTCGAGCGCTACAAGTCCAACCTGCCGTCGACCGCGGGCGAGGTGCAGGTGCAGCTCACCATCGTGTCCTCGGGCAAGGTGCGCGCGGGCACCCGGGGGCCGCTGGCCTCCACGGACGTGGGCCGCTGCCTGGAGTCCAAGGCCGAGCGCCTGCGCTTCCCGGCGCACCGCGACCAGGAAGTCACCGTGCTGATGCCGTTCTCGTGGAAGGTGACGCAGTAGCCCCAGGCTCGGAGTCCCAGGCTCGGGGTTCCGTCCCGCGGCTACAGGTCGCGGCGGGCGGACAGGGCCTTGGCGAGCGTGGCCTGGTCGGCGAACTCCAGGTCGCCACCCATGGGCAGCCCCTGGGCCAGGCGCGTGACGCGCAGGCCAATGGGCTTGAGCAGGCGCGTGAGGTAGAGGGCGGTGGCCTCGCCTTCGATGTCCGGGTTGGTGGCGAGGATGATCTCCTCCACCCGGCTGTCATTGAGGCGCTCCAGCAGCTCCTTGATGCGCAGCTGCTCCGGGCCCACGCCTTCCAGCGGGGACAGCACGCCGTGCAGCACGTGGTAGCGGCCCTTGAACTCGCGGGTGCGCTCCAGCGCCATCAGGTCGGAGTACGTCTCCACGACGCACAGCGAGCGCTCATCGCGGCGCGAGTCCCGGCAGAAGCCACACAGCTCCGAGTCGGTGAGGCAGAAGCAGCGCACGCACAGGTGCACCTTCTCCTTCACCTCGCGGATGGCGAGGGACAGGTCGACGGCGTACTCGCCCGGCGCCCTCAGGATGTGGAAGGCGAGGCGCTGGGCCGTTTTTTCGCCAATGCCCGGCAGCTTCGCGAGCTGGGCGACCAGGCGGTTCAGCGGATCGGGGGTCATCCGGTATTAATTAATGCCGGGGATCTTGATGCCGCCCGAGATCTTCGCCAGCTCGCTCTGCATGTGCTGACGGCTGTTCGCCAGGGCAGCGTTCACGGCGGCGGTGACGAGGTCCTCGAGCATCCCGGGGTCATTGGGGTCGATGGCGCTCTTGTCGATCTTGATGCTGCGGATCTCCTGCACGCAGTTGGCGACGACCGTGACGCGGCCCTCACCGGACTTCGCCTCGACGGTCTCTTCCGCCAGCTCCTTCTTCCGCTCCTCGATCTTCTCGGTGAGCTTGTTCGCCTGCCGGATGAAGTAGTTCAGGTCGATGCCGGGCATGTGCTTCCTCGGTCCCCGGTCGTGGGAGCACGGGCCCTCATGGCACCGCTCGGAGCAGGGACGTTGCGGCGCACCCTAGCGGGGCCCGGGGGCGTTGTCAGTCCTCAGGAGTGGTGGGGACGTCCGTGAGGACGGCCGGTGGCCGCTCGGGCTCGTAGACCTGGATGTGTTCGATTTCGCCGCCCAGCATCTTGAGGATGGCCCGCACGGACGCGTGGCTGCGCACCTTTCCCTCGGTGATCTTCTCGTGGGTGGCGCGGCTGTGAGAGTCCTGTTCGGAGATGCTCAGCCCCAGGCCGTGGGCCTCCTGGGCCTGGCCCACGTCCTGGATGGTGAGCTTCACGGGCCGGCCGAAGTGCGCGGCCAGGGCAGCGTCGACGGTGGCCTTGCCCGCGGCGGCCGTCACGGCGGCCTTGTGGAAGGCGGCGGAGGGCGGGAAGCCCAGGACGATTTCGCCCGCCTTCATGGACTGGAGGCGACCGTTGGCGAGCGCCGTGCCGTGGCGCACGGACGTGGCCTTCACGCTCTCCACGGCGGCGCGCCACCGCTCGGGCAGGGAGCGGTTGGGGTTGTCGCGGCCGGAGACCGGAGGGGCCACGGCGGGAGGCGGTTCGGGCTCGGGC
>NZ_RAWG01000533.1 GCF_003611735.1 Corallococcus sicarius
CCCCGCGTGAGTCCTCCGTGCAGGCTCCCGCCGTCACGCAGGCGCAGCCGCCTCCGGAGCCGGTCCACGAGGTCGCGAAGCCGGCCGCCGAACTCCAGAAGGACACGTACGAGGAGAACCCGGCGGTGGCCGCGGAGTGGGCCGCCCGGTATGCGGCGAACGGGCTGCAGCCCCAGGCGGTCGCGAACACGTCGGAGATGGAGGCGGCGCCGTCCATCACGGATGCGCCCGCCACGGGCACGAAGGGCTGGACGCAGCCCACGCCGGTCATCCCGCAGACGGATCCGACCAACTGCGGCGCGGCGACCGCCGCCATGCTGGTGCGTGCGGCGGGTGGGGGGCAGGGCCTGACGGACGCGCAGCTCGTGAAGGGCCTGGAGTCGAAGTACGCCGACACCCGGGGCACGACGCCGGATCAGATGGCCCGCATGCTCGCGGGGCAGGGCTTCGAGGTGACGCGCGGCGCTTCCAACTTCGACCGCGACGCGCTGGACAAGGCCCTCTCCGAGGGGAAGAAGGCCGTCGCCATGGTGGACTCGAACCGCATCCAGCCCGGCCCCGAGGGGCGTGCCGCGGATGGCAGCGCGCACTGGGTGGAGATCGACGGCAAGGACGCGCAGGGCCACTACCAGATCAAGGACTCGGCCTCGGGCACGAGCTACAGCGTGGGGCTCCACCAGCTCACCGACGCGATGAACTCCGGCTGGAGCACGTTCAGCGGGGGCGGCATGCTCATCGTGAACCCGACGGGCGGAGATGCCAACGCGCTCGCCCACCAGAACGAGAACCACTCGGCCTCGCTCGGCGACACGTCTGGCATCGGCTCCAAGACGGCCGCCTCCGGCACCCGCGAGTCAGGCTCCTAGCCGCACCGCGCGCTGCAAGCCTCAGGGCGCCGTCCGCGGCACGAGCATTCGCTCGCCCACGTCGCGCCACCACGGCGTCGCGCCCTCGACACGCGAGGGCTCCAGGCTGCGGCCCAGGCCCGGGGTGAAGAGGCGCACCTGCTGTTCGGAGGCCAGCCGCACCAGCGTCTCCGCGGGCTCGTCCCAGGCGTGCATCGCCAGGTTGAAGGTGCCCCAGTGCACCGGCATCAGCGTGCCGCCGCCCAGCATGGCGTGCGCCTTGAGCGCGTTCTCCGGGCCCAGGTGGATGGTGCCCCAGCTCGGGTGGAAGGCGCCCACCTCCAGCATCACCAGGTCGAAGGGGCCGTGACGCCTCCCAATCTCCTCGAACTCGGACGTGAGGCCGGTGTCGCCGCTGAAGAACAGCCGGTGCTTGTCGGTGGTGAGCACCCACGACGCCCACAGCGTCTTGTTGCGGTCGCCCAGGCCGCGGCCGGAGAAGTGCTGCGAGGGCGCGGCGGTGAAGCCCACCGGGCCCACGCGGTGGTGCTCCCACCAGTCCAGCTCCGTGATGAGCTCCGGCGCCACGCCGAACGCCTCCAGGTGGCGCCCCACGCCCAGCGCGGTGATGAATGGCACCCGCCGCTTCGCCAGCGCCTGGATGGTGCTCCGGCACAGGTGGTCGTAGTGGTCGTGCGACACCAGCACCGCGTCCAGGTCCGGCAGCGCTTCAATGGACACGGGCGGGGCGTGGAAGCGCCGGGGACCCGCGAAGGACAGGGGCGAGGCCCGGTCTCCGAAGACGGGGTCGGTGAGCACGCGCGCGCCATCCACCTCCAGCAGCATCGTGCTGTGGCCCAGCCAGGTGACGCGCAGGCCGGTGTCCGGCGCGCGGGCCCAGGTGCCGCGCGGATCCTCCACCGGCAGCGGGCCGGGCGGCGTGCGCTGCGTGCCCCCGAAGAAGTACTCCCCCAGGATGGGCAGCGGGTTGCCCTGGATGCCGGGACCCACGGGGGCGGTGTTGCGGAAGCCCTGGCCCTCGAACTGCCGGGAGGCCCGGCTGCGCTCGAGGCGTTGTCCCGCGAGGCGGGCAGTGGCGCTGACGACGGTGGACATGCGTCCGTGTCTAACACCCGCATGCCCGCCCGGCACGGTCACCCGCCAGGAGCCCTGGCGGGCAGGGCGCCGTCCCGTCGCCAGGAGCGGGACGGCGCGGGAGTGCGCGGGGCGCCTACTCTTCGGCCTCCGGTGCCACGCAGGTGTTGCTGAGCGCGGTGGACCAGAGCTGGCCGGACCGGGTTTCGTCGTAGGCGCTGAAGTAGACGCGCGAGCCCACGCGGAAGAAGTCGCGGGGGTAGGAGGAGGGGTCCGTGCCGGCCGTGTTGATGTCCTTGAGCCGGCGCGTCCCGCCCGGCGTGCCGTTGCTCACCCAGGGCTCGATGCCCTCGCCGGTCGCTTCGTACGCGCTGAAGAAGACGAGGTTGTCCGCCACCGCGTACACCGGCGAGCCGTACTCGTCGCTCAGGCTGAGCGGGCGGCGCAGCAGCTGCGTGCCGTTGGCGGTGCCGTTCGTGACCCAGAGCTGGGTGTCGCGGGGCGCCGGGCCGTCGCTGCTGATGAAGACGGAGAAGAACAGCCTCGTGCCCCCCGGCGCCTGGCTCACGGCGCTGATGCTGGGGAACGCCGGGCCCTGTCCGGCGTAGAAATTGGGCAGGGTGACGACGGGCGTCGGGTTCCCCCCCGCGAGCGGGACGCGGTAGATGACCATGTACTGGGTGGTGAACGAGGTGCTCGTGACGTAGGCGTACGAACCCAGCGCGCCCAGCAGACGCACGGAGCGCGTGGCGCCGAAGGACGCGAGCCGCACCGTGCCGCCCGCCGTGCCGTCCGACTTCCACAGCTCCGTCAGGCCGCTGCTCTCCTGGAGCGTGAACAGCGCGAGCGTCCCCGAGGAGCGCACTTCGAACGGAAAGGTGTTGGGGCCCGCGTCCAGCCGCTTCAGCTGCAGCGTGCCCGCGGCGGTGCCGTCCGTCCTCCAGAGGTTCGTGGCGCCGTCCAGCTCGCGCACGAAGAAGAGCAGCGCGTTGCCCACCTTCGCGTCCAGGAAGCTCACATCCACGTTCGTCCCGAAGTCGCGCAGGAGCACCGTGCCGGCGGCCGTGCCGTCCGACCGCCCCAGCTCGAAGCGCGTGGCGGAGGAGGCCACGTCGAAGGACTCCTTGAAGAAGACGAGGTTGTTGCCCACCGCGGTCAGGTGCGTGAGGAACGAGCCCTCCGCCCCCGGCGTCAGGTCCCTGACGAGCCGGGTGCCGGCGCTCGTGCCGTCACTCACCCACAGCTCCTGGCCCCGCGTCGCGTCCGGCGCCTGGAAGAAGAGCTGGGTCGGGGTGGCGGTGAGGCGGTTCACGGCGGGCGTGCCGGTGCCCGCGGTGACGGGGAAGCTCCTCACCTCCGTGGTGCCCGCGTCGGTGCCGTTGCTCCTCCAGAGGGCGCGGCGGCCGTCCTCGAAGTTCACCGCGAAGTAGAGCGTCCCCTGGAAGTCCGCGAAGCTGGTCGGGCCCGCCGCGAAGCGCGGGATGCCCAGCTCCGAAGGGGGCAGGATGGTCTTCACCCGCTGCGTGGCCGCCGCGGTGGGAGGACAGAAGGCCTCCTGCTCCACGGCTTGTTCCGCCCCCGGGGTGGGCTCCTGTCCGAAGCCGGCCTCCGTCCCCGCGTCCTGGTACTCCCCGCCGCAGCCCACCCC